>NZ_JBSFKD010000015.1:0-193123 GCF_053598395.1 Streptomyces sp. NPDC001135
GGCCACTGCACCACACAGCGGGCGACCTCCCGGTGTTTGACGTTCGTGAGGTGCGAGGGTCGGCGCGGCCACGGTGATCGCTCCGCTGGCCGGCCCGCTGGCGGCGGGGCTGGTCCCGCCCGAGCGGCGGGGCGTGGTCGGCGGCACGCTGCTGAGCGGTGCCCTGGCCGGCATGCTGCTCTCCCGCACGGCCGGCGGTGCCCTCGGCGAGCGGCTGGGCTGGCGGGCGCCGTACGTCCTGGCGGCCCTGCTGACCCTGGCGGTCGGGCTGCTCCTGGCCCGTGCGCTCCCGGCCACGGCCCCGCCGTCCCGGCAGCGCTACCCGCGCCTGCTCGCCGAGCCCGTCCGCCTGCTCTTCGCCGAACCCGAGCTGCGCCGCTCGTCCTTCTACCAGGCGACGGTGTTCGCCGGTTTCTCCGCCGTGTGGACCGGGGTGGCCCTGCTGCTGACAGGGCCGGAGTACGGGCTCGGCGCGGCCGCGGTCGGACTGCTCGCGCTGGTCAACGCGGTGACCATGCTCGTCACGCCGTTCGCGGGCCGGCTGGTGGACCGGCGGGGCCCCGACCGGGTGAACCTGGTCTGTTTCCTGCTGGTCCTCGCCGCCACGGCGATGCTCGCCGTCGGCTGCCTCGGCGGCACCCCCGGCCTGCTGTCCCTCGGGGCGGGCACCCTGCTGCTGGACGTCGGCATGCAGTCCGGCATGGTCGCCAACCAGGTGCGTGTCTACGCCCTCGCCGCGGACGTCCGCAGCCGCCTCAACACCGCCTACATGACCTGCGCCTACCTGGGCGGCAGCCTCGGCTCCTGGCTCGGCGCCCGCGCGTACGCCTGGCACGGCTGGTCAGGGGTGTGCGGCCTGGTCGCCCTGCTGACCGGGCTGGGCCTGGTACGGCACCTGGGCGCACGGGCGGGCCGGCACCGGTCGGCTGCCACGCCCGGTCGGTCCCGGCCCGCCACGGGGTAGTCGTCCGACGGGCACACCCGGCGCCCCGCAAAGCCGCACGGACGGCCGTGGCCACGCAGCAGGGACGGCAACACCCCGCACCACCCCTACGGCGACACGCCACACCGCCCGTACGACCACACCCCACACCGCCCGCACCCCGCCACACCACGTCAGGAGACCCCATGCCGCCACTGGTCCCGCCGCCCTTCGACCCGGAACTCGCCGCCGCGCTCGACCTGCTCGGGGACGCGACCGCGCCCGGATTCACCCTGGACGAGCTGGCGTCCGCCCGGGCCACCGGCAGCGAGGTGCTCGGTCTGCTGGACCTCACCCTGGACGGTGCCTTCGAGGTGGAGGACCGTGCGGTGCCGGGCCCGGAGGGCGCCCCGGACGTCTCCCTCCTGCTCTGCCGCCCTGTCCGTACCGAGTCCACGGCCCCGCTGCCGGTGCTCTACCACGTGCACGGCGGCGGCATGGTGCTCGGCACCGACCGGGCCGGTGTGGACCAGCCCCTGGCGTGGGCGCGTGAACTGGGCGCGGTCGTGGTCTCGGTGGAGTACCGGCTCGCGCCCGAACATCCGCACCCGGCGCCGGTGGAGGACGTCTACGCGGGTCTGCTGTGGACCGCCGGGCACGCGCGGGAGATCGGCGCCGACCCGGACCGGATCGTCGCCGTGGGCGCCAGCGCGGGCGGCGGCCTCGCCGCGGCGCTCGCCCTGCTCAGCCGGGACCGTCAGGGCCCGCGCCTGCTCGGTCAGGTGCTGCTGGCCCCGATGCTCGACGACCGCAACGACACGGTCTCCAGCCACCAGATGGCCGGCGTCGGCGTCTGGGACCGCACCGCCAACGAGACCGGCTGGACGGCACTGCTCGGCGAGAGCCGCGGCGGCCCCGGCGTCCCGCCGTACGCCGCTCCCGCCCGCGCCGGCGACCTGTCCGACCTGCCTCCGGCCTACCTCGACGCGGGTTCGGCGGAGACCTTCCGGGACGAGGTGGTCGCCTACGCGTCCCGCATCTGGCAGTGCGGCGGCGAGGCCGAACTCCACATCTGGCCGGGCGCGTTCCACGGCTTCGACACGCTCGCCCCCCGGGCCGCCCTGTCCCGTGCGGCACGGACGGCCCGACTGGCCTGGCTGCGGCGGCTGTTGGCCCGGTGAGACGCGCCGCCGTCCGCGGCGCGCCGGCCGAGGCGGTCGACGACATCCGCGCGAAAACCGTACGCACGCCGCCTTCCGACGTTACCGTTCGGTAGACATCGTTCCCCGGAGCATCCCGGAGGTCGCCATGCCGCACGACCACCGCGCCGGTCTCGTGGAGACCCGGCGCGCGCTCGCCGACGGAGAGGTGAGCTCCCGTGCGCTGGTGGAAGGGGCGCTGAGCCGGATCGAGGCCACGCAGGGGACGCTGAACGCCTTCCGGATCGTGCGGGCCCGGGCCGCGCTGGCCGAGGCCGACGCCGCCGACCGGGAGTTGGCCGCCGGGGCGCGGCGTCCGCTGCTCGGGGTGCCGGTGGCGGTGAAGGACGACATGGACGTGGCCGGGGAGCCGACCGCGTTCGGCTGCCGGGGTGCGTTCCCACCGGTCACCGAGGACGCGGAGGCGGTACGGCGGCTGCGCGCGGCCGGTGCCGTGATCGTCGGCAAGACGAACACGTGCGAGCTGGGGCAGTGGCCGTTCACCGAGGGAGCGGCGTTCGGGGATACCCGCAATCCCTGGCACACCGGCCACACGCCCGGGGGTTCGTCCGGGGGCTCGGCCGCCGCCGTCGCCGCCGGACTCGTCCCCGCCGCGCTCGGCTCGGACGGCGCGGGCTCGGTGCGCATCCCGGCCTCGTGGACCGGCCTGATCGGCATCAAGCCGCAGCGCGGCCGTATCTCGACCTGGCCGCGCGGCGAGTCCTTCCACGGCATCACGGTCAACGGCACCCTCGCCCGGACCGTAGCCGACGCGGCCCTGCTGCTGGACGCGGCCAGCGGCAACCACGACCGGGACCCGCACCGGCCGCCCGCGCTGACCGTGGCGGAGGCGGTCGGCCGCGACCCGGGCCGGCTGCGCGTCGCCCTGTCCCTCAAGCCGCCGTTCACCGCCGTACCGGCCCGGCTGCACCCGGAGATCCGAGCACGGGTCGTCGAACTCGCGGAGAAGCTCGCGGCGTTGGGACACGACGTCGAGGAGGCCGATCCGCCGTACGGGCAGATCGGGCTGACCTTCGTGCCGCGCGCCACCGCCGGTATCGCCGACTGGGTCCGCGAGGCCCCCGACCCGGCGCTGCTCGACCCGCGCACCCGGGACGCGGCCCGGCTCGGCCGGCTGCTCGGCGGAGCGCCGCTGCGGGCGGCCCGGCGCGCGGAGGCGGTGCTGCACCGCCGTATCGGAGGGTTCTTCGGGCGCTACGACGTGATCCTCGCGCCGACGACGGCCGCACCCCCGCCCCGGATCGGCGCCCTGTACCGGCTGCGGCGCGGGCTGGCCACGGACCGCGCGATGATCGCCGCCTGCCCGTACGCCTGGCCGTGGAACGTACTGGGCTGGCCCGGCGTCAACGTACCCGCCGGCTTCGTCGGTGACGGTCTGCCGGTGGGCGCGCAGCTGCTGGGCCCCGCCCACAGCGAACCACTCCTGGTGTCCGTCGCCGCCCAGCTGGAGGCGGAGCTGTGCTGGCACGAGCGGTGGCCACCGGAGCCCGCCCCGGCATCACGGGCCGCCTGAGGCCGGTCCCACGGGCGATCGCTCGGCTCTCGCCCACCGGCAGCGGACCTGCCCACGTCCCGGTGATGCGGACACCCCGGCACGGGATGCCGGAGAACGTCCGCCGCTGCCTGCAAACCGTCGCCGAACGCGATGACCGGGACCACGAGCCGGCTCGCGCCCGGCGACGGCGACCGGTGAGCCGCGCTACCGGTCCTGCTCGGCGGCGACGGCCGAGGCGGACAGGAGCGTCGCGGCGGCGAGGCCGCCCCAGAGGGCGGACGGGCCGTGGGGGGCGGCAGCGGTGATGCGGGCAGGGGAGACGGCGAGGCCGAGGCCCTGGAGAGCTCGAAGCGGGCGAGGGCGCGCCCCAGGGCGTGGGCCGAGCGACGACGCGCCGGTCGGCGCCCGTACGCCGTCACACCGCGAGCAGGGCGACCCCGAGGGCGGTCAGGGCCACGGCTTTGAGGATCTCCAGCCCCACGTACCAGAAGTGGCTGCGGGAGCGGGGCAGTTCCTCCCCGGCGAGGATCCGGTCGGACCGGCGGTTGAGGGAGGGCCGGACCACGGCCAGCTGTGCGAGGAGCAGCACCGCGACGACCGCGGTCACCGCCGTGATCCCGGCCGGGGCACCACCCATGGCGAGCGCGGTGATCACGACGACGGCCAGCGCCGCCTCCACGGCGTTCAGCGCGCGGAAGACCAGCCGGCCTATCCCCAGGCCGACGGGGATGGTCACGCCCGGTGCACGGAACTTCAGCGGGGCCTCCAGGAAGGAGATCGCCAGCACCATGCCGAGCCAGACGAAGGTGACCGCGCTCGCGGTGGCGGCGGAGGTGGCGTTCATCGCTGGGGGCCTTTCTCCGCCGGGGCCGGCGGGTGGAGTTCGGCGAGAGGGGTTCCCTGAGCGCGGGACGGATCGGCGGTACGGCGGCCCGGGCGCGTCTGCCGACCCGGTGGGGGCTGGGCGGCGGTGGTCTCGGCCAGGTGGGCCACGCAGGAGTCGGGGTCCGCGAAGGGTTCCAGGCCGGTTGCCGTCAGCGGGGCGCCCAGCCGGGCCAACGCGCCCTGCATCAGGCCCAGATGGAGCGGGCACACCACCTGCCCGTGTTCCTCGGCGAGTTCCAGGAAGGGGCAGTGCCGCAGCCGGATCCGCCGGGGCGGCCCACCGGCCCGGTCGGCCCCTTCCGGCTGCGGCGCGAAGCCCAACTCGCCCAGCAGCGCGAGGAGCGCGGCCACCGAACGCCCGGCGGTCGGCTCCTCGGACGGTGGTGTCGGCTCGACGAGGGAACTACCCCACGCCCGGCCCGTCTCCATCGCGTCCGTCCGCGCCGTCGCCGGGTCGGCGGACGCCCACCGGCTGAGCAGGATGCGGGCGAGGAGCCGGTAGTCACGCGTGCCGCCGCGGTCCATACCCGGGCGCGCGGTGTAGACGGTGCGGGGCCGGCCGGGTCCGGGGGACGCCTCGGCCCGGCGCTCGACCAGGCCCTCGGCCGCCAGGACGTCCAGGTGGAAGCGCACCGTGTTGGGGTGGACGCCGATCCGCTCGGCCGTCTCCGCGACGCCGAGCGGTGAGGGTGCCGTGCGCAGTACGTCCAGCACCTCCCGGCGGCGCGGGCTCTTCCGCGGGGTCATCCCCGACCCCCTCTCCCACCTGCGCGTATTTTTTACGAACCCTGCATGGATAAATTGTAGGATGGGCACGAGCAAGCAGTCGGTAGCGGTATCCGGGGACGTCCGGGGACAGGACTTCCCGGGATACGGAAGAGCCGAGAGGATCACCAGATGACGTCGCGGTCCGCGATCGACACGGGGCCGGCCGGCCGCACCGCGGCGGACGCGCGCGTGCTGTGCGACACCCGGGCGCTGGCCGAGGCTCCGCCGGTGCCGGGCGGAGTGCTCTGGAAGCTGGCCGAGAGCGGACGGCAGCTCGACGCCAACGTGGTCCGGCTCGCGCCGGGCGGCCGGATCACAGCCCACACCGAACAGCAGCTGGATGTGATGGTTCTGGTCGTGGCCGGGGACGGCGTGCTCGGCTCGGGCCCCGCCGGCGCACCCGAGCCGCTCGCCGAGGGTGCCCTGGTCTGGCTGCCGCACGGCGCGCCGCGCAGCATCACCGCCGGTGAGGCGGGCCTGACGTATGTGACCGTGCATCAGCGCCGCCCGGGTATGCGGATCGACACGCGCCCGGACACCTGACCGCCCGCACCGGCCACGCCCTCGCCGCACCCGGCGCCTTGACTGCCCCGGCCGCGGGCGGTTCGCGCCTCGCCGAGTGTCGTCCAGGCGGCACGGGTGGGCGCCGGGGCAACCCTTCGGCACAGGCACCTCCCGCGAGCGAGCAGTGCCCGGCCCCGTCGGTACAACGCGCGAACGGCGGGCGCCCCTTGCGCTCCCGGTGCGGCCCACTAGGGTGCCTGCGTGACCACGTTTACCGATGAGAACGTCCCCGGCCGGTACGGCCGCCACGCCACCACCGAGGCCGCCCCGCGCGAGGTCGGCCGGGTGCGCACCGAGTACTCCCCGGCCCACGACGGCGACCCGGACCCCGGTGAGATCGTGTGGACCTGGGTGCCGTTCGAGGAGAACGACGGCCGGGGCAAGGACCGGCCGGTGCTGGTCGTCGCCCGGGAGGCGGCCGGCACGTTCCTCGCCGTGCAGCTGTCCAGCAAGCGGCACGACGGCGACCGGGAGTGGGTCGCGATCGGCAGCGGGCCGTGGGACCGGACCGGCCGGGACTCATGGGTGGACGTGGACCGCGTGCTGCGGCTGCACGAGGAGGGTATGCGCCGTGAGGCGTGCGCCCTGGACCGGATGCGGTTCAACCTCGTCCGGCAGCGGCTGCACGAGCGCTACGGCTGGACCTGACCGGGACAGGACGCGTGGGCCCGGTCCTCAGGAAAACGCCCGGGTGAACGCCTCCCGCACCACCGCCCCCGGCGTCCGGTCCAGTACCCCGAACACCACGTGCTCGAAGGTCCTGGCGAACCGGCCGCCGGGGCCGAGCAGCGCCCGGAACGCTCCCGCGACCTGCGCCGGGTCGTTCTGGAACACGCCGCAGCCCCAGGCGCCGAGCACCAGGCGGCGATAGCCGTGGGCGGCGGCCGTCTCGAGCACCCGCTCGGCCCGTACCGCCAGGGCGCCCGGCAGTTCGGCGGCGCGCTCCGGTTCCGTACGCCGTACGACGCCCGCGTTGGGGGCGGCCGCGGTCAGGAAGCCGGCGCGGTACGGCTCGGCCAGCAGCCGGCCCCGGTCGTCGCGGAAGACCGGGACGGCCGGTGAGTGGATCACCCGGTCCGTGTAGAACGGGTCGCGGTGGGCGCGGTGGTGGTCGTAGAAGGAGCGGGCCGTCAGCAGGCAGGTGTACAGCGCGGAGGCACGGCACAGGGCCTCCTCCTGGGCCTGCGCGCCGTTGAGGTAACCGCCGCCCGGATTGCGGGCGGACGCGAAGTTCAGCACGGCGACCGGAGCGTCGGCCAGCCGGCGGGCGGCCTCCAGACTGCTCTCCCCGGTGACCTCGACAACGGTGTCGCCCTCGCGTGCCGCGCCGGTGTCGGCGCGGGCCGTGTCCGTCTCCCGTACCGGAACCGGTTCCGGGCCGGACATCCGCGTACCACGCCGCGCGGCCTCGATCTCCGCCGCGAGGGACACCTCCCGGCCGTCCGGCGCGCGGTACCGTCCCGCCGCCACGATCTGTTCCGTCTCCGCGGCGATCCCGCGCAGGCGCGCGCTCACGGCGCCACCCCCGTGGGCGCCGCGACCGCGGCCTGCGCGGTCTCCCCCGTCGTGCTCATGCACGCATCCTGGGTGATGCTGGTGATGCGGTGCAACGGAGTTTCCCGCCCCCGGAACAGCCCGGAAACGCATACGGAAACGGAGATGACCGATCCGGAACGTCCGCTGGGGCACCCTTGTGCGAATCGGCCCGAGGGTCTTGGGTGGGACCCGTGCCTGCCCGGCCCGGCGCCTCAACCGGGCCGGTGGCATGGTGGAATCTCAGGAGGATCCCGACATGTCCGATTCAAAAAGTGACGGTGGCGACTGTACGGACCACCGCACCGCCGTCACCGAAGCCGAGGTGGAGGCCCTGGTCCGGGGCATCTGCTTCAAGACCGGGCCACCCCGCACCCTGGGTGTGGAGCTGGAGTGGCTCGTCCACGAGCTGCGGATGCCGCAGCTCCCCGTGACCCCCGAACGTCTGAAAGCGGCGTACGCCGCGCTGCGGGCCGTGCCCCTGCGGTCGCCGCTCACCGTGGAACCCGGCGGCCAGCTGGAGCTGAGCTCGCCGCCCGCCGCCTCCCTGATGGAGTGCGTCGGCACCGTCTCCGCCGACCTGGACACCGTCCGCGGCGTCCTCGCCGAGCACGGTCTCGGTCTGGTCGGCATCGGCCACGACCCCTGGCACACCCCCCGCAGGTTCCTGCACGAGCCGCGCTACGACGCGATGGAGACCTGCCTGGACCGCACCGGCCCGGCGGGCCGCCACATGATGTGCACCTCCGCCTCCGTGCAGGTCTGCTTGGACGCCGGGCATGAGGAGCCCGGCCCGCTCGGGCACCAGCGGCGCTGGTGGCTGGCCCATACGCTGGGGGCGGTCCTGGTGGCCGCGTTCGCCAACTCCCCGCTGCTCGGCCGTGAGCCCACGGGCTGGCTGTCCACCCGCCAGCTGCTGTGGACGGAGATCGGCGCCGGCCGCGCGGGCGCTCCCCCGCTGGGCGGCGACCCACGGGCCGCCTGGGCCCGGCATGTGCTGGACGCGCCGGTGATGTGTGTGCGCCGGGACAGCGGGCCATGGGAGGTGCCCGAGGGGCTCACCTTCCGGGAGTGGACCCGTTCCCGGTCGCCCCGGCCGCCCACCCGGGCGGATCTCGACTATCACCTGACCACGCTGTTCCCGCCGGTCCGGCCGCGCGGCCATCTGGAGCTGCGGATGATCGACGCGCAGCCCGGCGACGACGGCTGGATCGTGCCGCTCGCGGTGACGGCGGCGCTGTTCGACGATCCGGAGGCCGCCGAGACGGCGTACCGGAGCGTGAAACCCCTCGCGGAGCGGGCCCTGAACCTGCCCGCCCCGCACAACCCGCTGTGGACCGACGCGGCCCGGCGCGGGCTCGGCGATCCGGAACTGCGCGAGGCCGCGGACCTGTGTTTCGCGGCGGCGCTGGAGGCCCTGCCCCGGCTCGGCGCCACCGCCGGGGTGACGGCGGCGGTGGCCGCGTACCGGGACCGCCATGTCGCCCGGGGCCGCTGTCCGGCCCATGACCTGCTCGACCGGCTGGACGGCGGCGATCCGCCCCCGGCCCGGTCCGGCCGTACCGGGGGCACCCCCACCACCCACGGGAGGAAGGACATCCGCATATGACCGCCCCCGAGACCGCCACCGTGACGACGGAGACGCCAGAGACGACGGAGGGGGACAGCGAGGCGCTGCGGGAGCGCGCGCTGGCCGCGCTGACCACCGCCCGTGCCCGCACCACGCTGCTGACCGGCTGTGTCGAGGACCCGGACCTCACCGCCCAGCACTCACCGCTGATGTCTCCGCTGGTGTGGGACCTCGCGCACATCGGCAACCAGGAGGAGCTGTGGCTGCTGCGGGCGGTCGGCGGCCGGGACGCCATGCGGCCCGAGATCGACAGCCTCTACGACGCCTTCGAGCACCCGCGCGCCGAACGGCCCGCGCTGCCGCTGCTGGCGCCCGCCGAGGCCCGCCGGTACGCGGCCGAGGTGCGCGGCCGGGTCATGGACCTGTTGGAGAAGGCGGACTTCCACGGCACCCGGCTGACGGAGGCCGGATTCGCCTTCGGCATGATCGCCCAGCACGAACAGCAGCACGACGAGACCATGCTGATCACCCATCAGCTCAGGAAGGGCCCGCGGGCGCTGACCGCCCCCGACCCGGAGCCGGCCCCGCTGTTCACCGGTCCCGCCGAAGTCCTGGTCCCCGGGGGCCCGTTCACCATGGGCACCTCGACCGAGCCGTGGGCACTGGACAACGAACGCCCGGCGCACGCCCGTGAGGTGGCGCCGTTCTGGATCGACACCACCCCGGTGACGAACGCGGCGTACCAGGCGTTCATCGACGACGGCGGCTACGACACCGAGCGCTGGTGGACGCCGGAGGGCTGGACGCACATCCGGCAGCACGCCATCACGGCCCCGCTGTTCTGGCGCCGGGACGGCGACCACTGGCTGCGGCGCCGTTTCGGGGTGACCGAGGCGGTCCCGCCGGACGAGCCGGTCCTGCACGTGTGCTGGTACGAGGCCGACGCCTACGCCCGCTGGGCCGGGCGCCGGCTGCCCACCGAGGCGGAGTGGGAGAAGGCCGCCCGGCACGACCCGGCCACCGGCCGCTCGACGCGCTACCCGTGGGGCGACGCGGACCCGGCGCCGGAACACGCCAACCTGGGCCAGCGGCACCTCAGGCCCGCCCCCGCCGGCAGCTACCCGGCCGGTGAGTCCCCGCTCGGCGTACGGCAGTTGATCGGTGACGTGTGGGAATGGACGGCGAGCGACTTCCTGCCGTACCCGGGTTTTACGGCCTTCCCGTACAAGGAGTACTCGGAGGTGTTCTTCGGCTCCGACCACAAGGTGCTGCGCGGCGGTTCGTTCGCGGTGGACCCGGTGGCCTGCCGGGGCACGTTCCGCAACTGGGACTATCCGGTCCGGCGGCAGATCTTCTGCGGGTTCCGCACCGCCCGCTCGGAGACGGTCTGATGTGCCGGCACCTGGCCTATGTGGGGCCCGAGGTGCCGCTCGGCCGGATCCTCGTGGAGCCCGGGCACAGCCTGCTGCGCCAGTCGTGGGCGCCCCGGCGGCAGCGCTACGGCACGGTCAACGCCGATGGTTTCGGGGTGGGGTGGTACACCCCGGACGATCCGGTGCCGGCGCGCTACCGGCGTGCGGGGCCCATCTGGGCGGACCTGTCCTTCGCCGACCTGGCGCGGGTGGTGCGCTCCGGCGCCTTCCTGGCCGCCGTACGGGACGCGACGCTCGCGGGCGCGGACGCCGAGGCCGCCGCGGCGCCCTTCGCCTCGGGCCGGTGGCTGTTCAGCCACAACGGCGCCGTCCCGGGCTGGCCCGACTCCGCGGCCCCGCTGGCGTCCGCGCTGCCTCCGGTCGAACTGCTGTCGCTGCAGGCCCGTACCGACTCGGCGTTCGCGTGGGCGCTCGTCCTGCACCGGCTGCGGTGCGGTGACGAGCCGGACCAGGCCCTCGGCGAGACGGTCCGCCGGCTGGCCGGGGCGGCCCCCGCGTCCCGGCTCAACCTGCTGTTGACGGACGGCGCGACGATCACCGCGACCGCCTGGGGCGACAGCCTCTGGTACCGCACGGACCCGGGCCGGAGCACGGTCGTCGCCTCCGAACCGTACGACGACGATCCGCTCTGGCAGGAGGTCCCCGACCGCACCGTGCTCACCGCGAGCCGCGCCGGCGTGCTGCTCGCACCGCTGGAGGATCCGGCGTCCTCCCCCACTCCCGACTGCGCTCGAGCGGGGGGACCCCCATCAACGAAGGAGCCCTGTACGTGAGCCCCCTGCACGTCACCCGCACCCTCCCCGAGGACGCGACGGACGCCGCGCTGCGCGCGGACGTCCTGAGCGGCCTGACCGTCCAGCCCAAGTGGCTGCCGCCCAAGTGGTTCTACGACGCCCGCGGCAGCGAGCTGTTCGAGCAGATCACCGAGCTGCCCGAGTACTACCCCACCCGTGCCGAGCGGGAGATCCTCGCCACCCGGTCCGGCGAGATCGCCGCCGCCAGCGGGGCCCGTACGCTGGTCGAACTCGGCTCGGGCTCCTCGGAGAAGACCCGCTACCTCCTCGAGGCGCTCGCACCGGCGGCGTACGTCCCGGTCGACGTCAGCGAGAGCGCCCTCACCCAGGCCGGCGAGGCGCTGGTCGCGGACCACCCGGACCTCGCCGTCCACGCGCTGATCGCCGACTTCACCGCTCCGCTGGCCCTGCCCGCCACGCCCGGGCCCCGGCTGGTGGCCTTCCTCGGGGGCACGATCGGCAATCTGCTGCCCGACGAGCGCCAGAAGTTCCTGGCCTCCGTGCGCGCGCTGCTCGCGCCGGGCGACGGGCTGCTGCTCGGCACGGACCTGGTCAAGGACGAACGGGTGCTGGTCCGGGCGTACGACGACGCCGCCGGGGTGACGGCCGCGTTCAACAAGAACGTGCTGGCCGTCGTCGACCGCGAACTGGGCGCCGACTTCGACCCGGACGCCTTCGACCATGTGGCGCTGTGGGACGCCGAGCGGGAGTGGATCGAGATGCGGCTGCGCTCGCGTACCGCGCAGACCGTGAAGGTGCCGGCACTGGACCTCGCCGTGGACTTCGCGGCGGGCGAGGAGCTGCGCACCGAGGTGTCGGCCAAGTTCCGCAAGGAGGGCGTCACCGCCGAACTCGCGGCAGCCGGACTGGAGTTGACTCACTGGTGGACGGACGAGCAGGGCCGCTTCGCGCTGTCGCTGAGCGTGGTGCGGTGAGTCAGAGGTCCGGGGTGAGTTCCTTGGTGATCCTGGCGGAGGCCCGGCGGGCCTCCGTCGCCGGGTCCGCACCCTCGATCACCCGGGTCATGTACTCCTTGACCGGGTTGTCGGCCTCGACGTCGGCCCACTGAGGGGTGCCGGGGGTCGCCCGGCCGTGTGCCGCGCCCGCGGCCATGGCGGCGACCCCCTCCTCGCCCGTGACCGCGCTCGCCAGCGTGGTCTTGTTGGGCACGTAGTTCATGGTGCGGGCGAGTTCGGTGTCCCACTTGGCGCCGGTGAGCGCGCCGACGACGGCCGTCGCCGCGAACTGGTCCTTGGTACGGTCCGGGACGACCAGGTCGGAGCCGCCGGTGAAGACGGTCCCCGGGCGCGCGGCGGTCTTCCCGGGCACCGGGAAGAACCCCAGCCTGTCCTTCAGCCCCGGGTTCTGCCGCACGACCGCCCGGGCGAGCCCGGGTACGGCGACGATCTGCGCCACCTTGCCGCCGGCGAACACGCCGGCCTGGGGCGGGTGTTCCTCGTCCGCGTCCACCGGGCCCCGGCCCAGCGCCTGCAGCCGGCGGTAGAAGTCCATGCCGCGCAGCGCGGCCGGTGTGCCGAGGGCGCCCCGCCACTTGTAGTCGTGTTCCTCGGCGAGGTCGCCGCCCTCGTCCCAGATGAACCCCGAGAGGGTGTACCAGTCCTGTCCGGCGAGGTAGATGCCCTGGTTGCCGCCGGAGTTGAGCTTCTCGGTGTCGGCGAGCCACTCCTCGCGGGTCTTCGGCGGGCGGGTGATGCCGGCCGCCCGGAACAGGTCCTTGCGGTAGACGACGACGCGGTTGGCCGCGTACCAGGGGATGCCGTACTGCTTGTTGCCGTCCTTGCCGGGCTCGGCGAGGCCGGGCAGCCACGTGTCCTTGCCCCAGTCGCGCATCGACTCCAGTGTGAGGTCGGCGAGCCGGCCGCCGTCGGCGTACAGCGGCACCTGGGTGTTGCCGACCTCGATGACATCGGGTCCGCGGCCGGAGTCGTCCTGGAGCGCCGTGCGGACCTTGCCGACGATGCCGGTCCAGTCCTGGATGCGGATGCTCAGGCGCAGGTCCTTGTGGGTGCGTTCGAAGTCGGCGGTGAAGCGCCGGAGGAACTCCTCGGAGGCGCTGTCCTTCATCAGCCACACGGTGACCGTCTCGCGGTCGTGCTCTCCGGGGAGCATCCCGCAGGCGCTGACGAGGGAACCGGTGACACACACGAGGGCGAGCAGGCGACGTCTCACGAGGGTCCTGTTTCTGTCTGGCAGGGCGGTGCGGACAGGGGTGGGGGCCCGACGTGGGGGGACGAGAGGCACGGCTCGTACGGGTGTGCTGGATTTTGGTATGGACCAATGCGCGGGGTCAAGGGGGCTACGCACGGTACGTGTGCGACCGCCGTGCGGTCCGGGCGCGGATGCGGCACCGTGGAGTACGGCGTGACACGAGAGGAGCACCCGCATGTCGAACCACACCTACCGGGTCACCGAGATCGTCGGCACCTCGCACGAGGGCATCGACCAGGCCATCCGCAACGGCATCGCCCGCGCCGACCAGACCCTGCGCAACCTGGACTGGTTCGAGGTGACCCAGGTCCGCGGCCAGATCGAGAACGGGCGGATCGAGCACTACCAGGTGGGCCTGAAGGTGGGATTCCGCATCGAGGACGGCGACTGAGCACGGCCACCGGACCGTCAGGTACGCCCTTCGCGCTCCTGCGCCTCTTCCAGGGCGGCGGACTTGGCCGCCCAGCGGGCCCGCACCACGGTGAACCCGGCTCGTTCGGCGTCGTCGCAGACCAGCTCGTCGTCGTCCACGACGAACCGCACCTCCCGGTCGCGCGCGAGCCGGCGCAGGATCTCCAGCTTGGTGAACCGGGCCGGCCTGCGGTCGGCGTTGCCGCGCATGTGCACCCGCCCCTCGGGCAGCCCGTGCCGCGCGAGCCACTGCACGGTGTCCCGGCGGTACCGCTCGGGTCGGCCCGTGAGATAGACGACCTCGCACTCCCCGGCGCTCCCCAGCGCCAGCGCCACCCCCTCCTCGAGCGGCGGGTCCGCGGGCGCGGCGGCGAAGAACGCGCCCCAGTCCCGCGGCCGGCTCTCCAGGAAGTGCTGCCGGTGAGCGGTGTCGGCCAGGGTGTTGTCGAGGTCGAACACGGCGAGCGGACGCCCGTTGCTGTCGGTCACGGGGACACCCTAGCCAGACCCGCCGTACCGACACGGACCGCCTCGGGAATCCCCGGGCCGTCGGGACGTTGAACCCTTCGTGAGCAGCACAGTGATCGCCCGGACCCGGTTCTCCGTCCTCGACCGTTCCCGCACCCGCGCCGGGCACCCGCCCGCCGAGGCCCTGCGGGACACCGTCGCGCTGGCACGGGAGGCGGAGGCGCTCGGCTATCACCGCTTCTGGGTGTCCGAGCACCACGGCGTGCCCGGCGTCGCCGGCTCCGCGCCGACCGTGCTCGCCGCCGCGGTCGCCTCCGCGACCCGTACGATCCGGGTCGGCACCGGCGGCGTGATGCTGCCCAACCACCGGCCCCTCGTCGTCGCCGAGCAGTTCGGCGTCCTGGAGTCCCTGTTCCCCGGCCGGATCGACATGGGGCTCGGGCGTTCCGTCGGCTTCACCGACGGGGTGCGCAGGGCGCTCGGCCGGGACAAGGAGGACGCCGGGGACTTCGCGGCACAACTCGACGAGCTGCTGGGCTGGTTCGAGGGCGGGTCGCCGACCGGGGTGCGGGCCCGGCCCGCGGAAGGGCTGCGGGTACCGCCGTTCGTGCTGGCCATGGGCGAGGGCGCGCGGATCGCGGCGCGCGCCGGGCTGCCGGTGGTGATCGGCGATCTGCGTGGCCGCGAGAAGCTGCTGCGGGGCATCGACCAGTACCGCTCCCTGTTCCGCCCCTCCCCGTGGGCGTCCGAGCCGTATGTCGTGGTCTCCGGCACGGTCGCGGTCGCGGGGACCGAGGAGGAAGCACGGCGGCTGCTGGTCCCGGAGGCCTGGTCGACGGCGTACTCGCGCACCCACGGCACCTTCCCGCCCCTCGCCCCGGCCGGGGAGACCGAGGCCCGCACGATGACCGCGAAGGAGCGCGGCTTGTACGAGGCCTCTCTCGCCGGCCACATCGCCGGCACCGCCGAGCAGGTCGCCCATGAGCTGGAGACGGTGCTGAAGGAGACGGGGGCGGACGAGGTCCTGGTCACCACGAGTACGTACGACCGTACGGCCCTGCTGGATTCCCATCGGCGG
Source organism: Streptomyces sp. NPDC001135 (assembly GCF_053598395.1). NCBI lineage: Bacteria > Bacillati > Actinomycetota > Actinomycetes > Kitasatosporales > Streptomycetaceae > Streptomyces > Streptomyces sp. NPDC001135. The sequence continues at coordinate 15,371 of NZ_JBSFKD010000015.1, forward strand.
CTCGCCGGCCTCTTCGCGCCGGGCCGCTGAGGCCCACGGCCCCGAGATGCGAACCCTCCCGGGGCCGGTGACCCTGGGAGGGCAAGCCGCACAGCGACGAGGAGGGCTGCCATGTCCTTCATGGACAAGATCAAGGGCATGCTCAAGGGCCATGAGGACACGGCCGACAAGGGCATCGACAAGGGCGGCGACTACGTCGACAAGCGCACCGGTGACACGTACAAGTCACAGGTCGACGCCGCGCAGGACAAGCTGCGGGACGAGTTCGGCACCCGGCCGAACCGGGACAACCCGCCGCAGTCGTAGCGTACGGGGGCGGCTAGGGTTTCCCCATGCACAGCCCCCACGACCCGCACGATCCCTGCGTCCGCGTACGCGGCGCCCGTGAGCACAACCTCAAGGGCGTCGACGTGGACATCCCACGGGACGTACTGGCCGTGTTCACCGGCGTGTCCGGCTCGGGGAAGTCGTCCCTGGCGTTCGGCACGATCTACGCCGAGGCGCAGCGGCGGTACTTCGAGTCGGTCGCGCCGTACGCGCGCAGGCTGATCCACCAGGTCGGGGCCCCCAAGGTCGGGGAGATCACCGGGCTGCCGCCCGCGGTCTCGCTGCAGCAGCGCCGCTCGGCCCCCTCCTCCCGCTCCTCGGTGGGCACGGTCACGCACCTCTCCAACTCCCTGCGCATGCTGTTCTCGCGCGCCGGGGAGTACCCGGCGGGCTCGGGGCGGCTCGATTCGGACGCGTTCTCGCCGAACACGGCGGCCGGGGCCTGTCCGGAGTGCCACGGCCTGGGCCAAGTGCACCGCACCACCGAGGAGTTGCTGGTGCCGGACCCCTCGCTGTCCGTCCGCGAGGGCGCCATCGCCGCCTGGCCCGGTGCCTGGCAGGGCAAGAACCTGCGCGACATCCTCGACGCACTCGGCCACGACGTGGACGTGCCCTGGCGCGAACTGCCCGCGCGGGAGCGCGACTGGATCCTGTTCACGGACGAGCAGCCGGTCGTCACCGTGCACCCGGTCCGGGACGCCGACCGCATCCAGCGGCCCTACCAGGGCACGTACATGAGCGCCCGCCGGTATGTGCTGAAGACCTTCTCGGACACCAAGTCCGCGTCGCTGCGGGCGAAGGCGGAGCGGTTCCTGACCAGCGCGCCCTGCCCGGAGTGCGGGGGCAGCCGGCTGCGGCCCGAGGCACTCGCGGTGACCGTCGGCGGCCGGACCGTCGCCGACCTGGCCGCGCTGCCGCTGACCGACCTGGCCGCCCTGCTCGACGACGTCGGCCAGAGCGGCACCGAGACCGCCCGGGTCCTCACCGAGGACCTCACCTCCCGGATCGCGCCGGTGGTGGAGCTGGGTCTCGGCTATCTGAGCCTGGACCGCTCCGCCCCCACCCTGTCGGCCGGCGAGCTGCAACGGCTGCGGCTGGCCACGCAGCTGCGCTCCGGACTGTTCGGAGTGGTGTACGTGCTGGACGAGCCGTCCGCGGGCCTGCACCCGGCGGACACCGAGGCGCTGCTGACCGTGCTGGACCGGCTGAAGGCCGCGGGCAACTCGGTGTTCGTGGTGGAGCACCACCTGGAGGTGGTGCGCGGCGCCGACTGGCTGGTCGACGTGGGGCCCGGCGCGGGCGAGCACGGCGGACGCGTGCTGTACAGCGGGCCGCCGGCCGAGCTGGCGTCGGTCGAGGAGTCGGCGACGGCCGCGTTCCTGTTCGACGAGTCACCCGGGCCGGCGCGTGAAGTCCGCGAACCGCGCGGCTGGTTGAAGGTGGGTCCGGTGACCCGGCACAACCTGCGCGCGGTGACGGCCGAGTTCCCGCTCGGCTCCTTCACCGCCGTCACCGGGGTCTCCGGCTCCGGAAAGTCCACCCTGATCGGTGAGTTGACGGAGGAACTGGAGGGGGTGGACCGGCTGGTCCGGGTCGACCAGAAGCCGATCGGGCGCACCCCGCGGTCCAACCTGGCCACCTACACCGGGCTGTTCGACGTCGTACGCAAGGTGTTCGCCGAGACGGAGGAGGCGCGCACACGCGGGTACGGCGCCGGCCGCTTCTCCTTCAACGTGGCCGGAGGGCGCTGCGAGACCTGTCAGGGCGAGGGGTTCGTCAGCGTCGAGCTGCTGTTCCTGCCGAGCACCTACGCGCCCTGCCCGGACTGCGGCGGCGCCCGCTACAACCCCGGGACACTCGAGGTGTCGTACCGGGGGCGGAGCATCGCCGAGGTGCTGGACCTGACGGTGGAGGCCGCGGCGGAGTTCTTCGCCGACGTCCCGGCCGCCGCCCGCAGCCTGGACACGCTGCTCGACGTGGGCCTCGGCTACCTGCGGCTCGGGCAGCCGGCGACCGAGCTGTCCGGCGGCGAGGCACAGCGGATCAAGCTGGCGAGCGAACTGCAGCGGGGGCGGCGCGGTCACACCCTCTATCTGCTGGACGAGCCGACGACCGGGCTGCACCCGGCCGACGTGGAGGTGCTGACGGACCGCCTGCACGGGCTGGTCGACGCCGGGCACACCGTCGTGGTGGTCGAGCACGACATGACGGTGGTCGCGGGCGCGGACTGGGTGATCGACCTGGGCCCCGGCGGGGGTGAGCGGGGCGGCCGTATCGTGGCCTCCGGCCCGCCGGAGCAGGTGGCGCGGGTGGCGGGTAACGCCACGGCGCCTTATCTGGCTCGGGTGATGCCCTGAACGGACAGTGCCGCGCTCTGCCGTCGGTCTTCCGCGGCGCCGCCGTGGCCGGTCGCGCGGTTGCCCGCGCCCCCGGCGGGGCGCTGCTGCCCGATGTCGGCGACCAAGGCCGCATGGGTCCAGGCGGGCTCGGGTGTCACCGGCTGGGCGGCGCGGGCAAGGGCACGGCGGTCGGGGTGGGCGCCCGGCGCGATCAGCGGTCGTAGCTCCACTTCGGCGATCAGACCCCGGGTACGGGCCACCCGCCACAGGGACGCCAGCAGGGTGTCCTCGCCGACGAACGCGGCGGCCGTGCTGGCCGTACCGCCCTGCTGGGTGTAGCGCAGCCGCACCGGCTGCACCGGTACGCCCGCGTCCAGCGCCGCCTGGAAGACCGCCCGGTGGAAGTGGCCGTGGGCCCGTCCGCACCAGGTGCTGCCCTCGGGGAACGCGGCCACGGCCGCGCCCGCCCGCAGGGCCTCGGCGATCCGGGCGACCGTCTCGGGCAGGGCGCGCAACCGGTCCCGCTCGATGAACAGGGCGCCGCCGCGCGCGGCCAGCGCGCCCGCCACCGGCCACTGCCGGATCTCGGTCTTGGCGAGCATCCGGGCCGGCCTCACGGCGGTCAGCAGCGGGATGTCCAGCCACGAGACGTGGTTGGCGACCAGCAGCAGCCCGCCGGCCGGTGCGGTGGCGCCGGTGAGGCGGACCCGGACCCCGATGGCCCGTACGATCCCCCGGCACCACCGCCTGACCCACTCGGCGGGGATCCTCCCGCCGAGTGGGGACAGCGCGATCCCGGCCAGCAGCAGGACCACGACCGCGGCCAGCCGCAGCACGGCCCGGGGTACGGCCGCCGCGGCCGGGGCCGGCTCCACACAGGCGCCCGGGGTGCAGGGCGCGCTGGGCAACCAGACGCTCATCAGGCCGGCACGAGGGAGAGGAAGTGCCGCAGATAGCGCGCGTTGACCCGGCGCATCGACAGCAGCACGTACAGGTCGGCGACCCCGAAGTCCGGGTCGTGCGCGGGCTCGCCGCACACCCAGGCACCGAGGCGGAGGTAGCCGCGCAGCAGGGCGGGCAGCTCGCTGTGCCCGGCCGGGGGCTCGGCGTCCGGCGTCCACGGCAGCAGCGGCCGTACCCGGAACTGCTCGGGTGCCAGGTGCTTGGCGCGCACCCGTGCCCAGGTGGCCGTCGCGAGGGCCCCGCCGTCGGCGAGCGGCACCGAGCAGCAGCCCGCCAGCCACTCGTGCCCGCGGTCGACCATGTAACGGGCTATCCCGGCCCAGATCAGGCCGATGACGGCGCCGTCACGGTGGTCGGGGTGCACACAGGAGCGGCCGACCTCGACCAGTCCGGGCCGGATCGGGTCGAGTGCGGTCAGCTCGAACTCCCCCTCCGAGTAGAGCCGGCCGGCGACCGCGGCCCGCTCCGGCGGGAGGAGCCGGTAGGTGCCGACGACCTGTCCGGTGAGCGTGTCCCGGACGAGCAGGTGGTCGCAGTAGGCGTCGAAGGCGTCGACGTCGAGTCCCGGCTGCGGCGTGGCCAGCAGGGCCCCCATCTCACCGGCGAAGACGTCGTGCCGCAGCCGCTGCGCGGCCCGCACGTCGTCCTCGTCGCGGGCGAGGGTGACGGTGTAGCGGGTCGGGGCCGCGGGCTGTGGGGGGCGATCGAGGGTGGAAACGCCGGTCATGGCTCTCTCCTGGTCATGGGCCGGTTCGGCGAGGGCGGCGGGCGGTGTGTACCGGCCCGCCGCTCCTGTTCTTCCGACGCCGGTTGGCGTGCGCGTGACCTGTACCAGGAGAGAGGATGTGGGGATGTTGAACGCCGGGGTCCCGCGATCACCGGAAAGCCAGACGGGGCCGGTGAGCACCACTCCCGGCCCCGCCCGTTCGCCTGTGCGGCGAACGTTTCCCGCTCAGTGCGGCGCTACCGCTTACCCGCCTTCCGGGCAGCCCGCAGCCACTCCCTGTTCATGCTGGTGATCGACACCAGCGGAATGCCCTTGGGACACGCGGTCGCGCACTCACCGGTCAGCGTGCACCCGCCGAACCCCTCCTCGTCCATCTGCGCGACCATGTCCAGCACCCGCGTCTCCCGCTCGGGCGCCCCCTGCGGCAGCACGTTCAGGTGGTTGATCTTGGCGGAGGTGAACAGCATCGCCGCACCGTTGGGGCACGCGGCCACGCACGCCCCGCACCCGATGCACTCCGCGTGCTCGAAGGCGAAGTCGGCGTCGGCCTTCGGTACCGGCGTGGCGTGCGCCTCCGGCGCGGACCCGGTCGGTGCGGTGACGTAGCCGCCGGCCTGGATGATCCGGTCGAACGCGGAGCGGTCCACCACCAGGTCCTTGATCACGGGGAAGGCGGAGGCCCGCCAGGGCTCGATGTCGATCGTGTCGCCGTCCCGGAAGGACCGCATGTGCAGCTGGCAGGTGGTGGTGCGTTCCGGCCCGTGCGCCTCGCCGTTGATCACGAGCGAGCACGCGCCGCAGATGCCCTCGCGGCAGTCGTGGTCGAAGGCGACCGGTTCCTCGCCCGAGAGGATGAGCTGTTCGTTGAGGACGTCCAGCATCTCCAGGAAGGACATGTCGGACGAGATGCCGTCCACCTCGTATGTGGACATCGCTCCGTCGGCGCCGGCGTTCTTCTGCCGCCAGACGCGCAGGGTGAGCTTCATGCGTAGCTCCGCTGGGTGGGATGGACGTACTCGAAGACCAGGTCTTCCTTGTGCAGGACGGGTGCCTCACCGGTGCCGGTGAACTCCCAGGCCGCCGCGTAGCCGAACGCGTCGTCCCTGCGCTCGGCCTCGCCGTCCGGGGTCTGGGACTCCTCGCGGAAGTGGCCGCCGCAGGACTCGGCGCGGTGCAGTGCGTCGAGGCACATCAGCTCGGCGAGTTCCAGGTAGTCGACGATCCGGTTGGCCTTCTCCAGCGACTGGTTGAACTCCGCGCCGTCGCCGGGGACCTTGACGCGCCGCCAGAACTCCTCGCGGATCTGCGGGATCCGCTCCAGGGCCTTGCGCAGTCCGGCTTCGGTGCGGGCCATGCCGCAGAACTCCCACATGAGTTCGCCGACTTCGCGGTGGAAGGAGTCGGGGGTGCGGTCGCCGTCGACGGACAGGAGCAGGTTCAGCCGGTCCTCGGTCTCCGCCAGCACCTCCTGGACCGCGGGGTGTTCGGGGGTCACCGGGTCCTGGTGCGGGTTGCGGGCCAGGTAGTCGTTGATGGTGGCCGGGAGCACGAAGTAGCCGTCGGCCAGGCCCTGCATCAGCGCGGAGGCGCCGAGCCGGTTGGCTCCGTGGTCGGAGAAGTTGGCCTCGCCGATCGCGAACAGGCCCGGGACGGTGGTCTGCAGGTCGTAGTCGACCCACAGGCCGCCCATGGTGTAGTGCACGGCCGGGTAGATCCGCATCGGCACCTCGTACGGATCCTCGTCGGTGATCCGCTGGTACATGTCGAAGAGGTTGCCGTACTTGGCCTCGACCGCCCCCCGGCCCATGCGCTTGATCGCGTCGGCGAAGTCCAGGTAGACGCCCTGGCCGCCGGGGCCCACTCCCCTGCCCTCGTCGCAGACGTTCTTCGCGGCGCGGGAGGCGATGTCGCGCGGGACGAGGTTGCCGAAGGACGGGTAGATGCGCTCCAGGTAGTAGTCGCGTTCGTCCTCGGGGATCTGGTTCGGCGGGCGGGTGTCGCCCTTGGCCCTGGGCACCCAGATCCGGCCGTCGTTGCGCAGCGACTCGCTCATCAGCGTCAGCTTGGACTGGTGGTCGCCGGTGCGCGGGATGCAGGTCGGGTGGATCTGGGTGAAGCACGGGTTGGCGAAGTACGCGCCGCGCCGGTGCGCCCGCCAGATCGCGGTCGCGTTGGAGTTCATGGCGTTGGTCGACAGGTAGAACACGTTTCCGTACCCGCCGCTGGCGAGTACGACGGCGTCCGCGAAGTAGGTGTCGATCTTCCCGGTGACCAGGTCCCGGGCCACGATGCCGCGGGCGCGCCCGTCCACGACGATCAGGTCCAGCATCTCGGTGCGCGGGTGCATCTCCACGTTCCCGGCGGCGATCTGCCGGGACAGCGCCTGGTAGGCACCCAGGAGCAGCTGCTGACCCGTCTGGCCGCGGGCGTAGAAGGTGCGGGAGACCTGGACGCCGCCGAAGGAGCGGGTGTCGAGCAGACCGCCGTACTCACGGGCGAACGGCACGCCCTGGGCCACGCACTGGTCGATGATCTCGACGGAGATCTGGGCGAGCCGGTGGACGTTGGACTCGCGGGCGCGGAAGTCGCCGCCCTTGACGGTGTCGTAGAACAGCCGGTGGATCGAGTCGCCGTCGTTGCGGTAGTTCTTCGCCGCGTTGATGCCGCCCTGCGCGGCGATGGAGTGGGCGCGGCGCGGAGAGTCCTGGTAGCAGAACTGGACGACGTGGTAGCCCTGTTCGGCGAGGGTGGCACCCGCGGAACCGCCGGCGAGGCCGGTGCCGACCACGATGACCGTGTGCTTGCGCCGGTTGGCGGGGTTGACGAGCTTGGCCTCGAAGCGGCGCTTGTCCCAGCGCTCGTGGATCGGGCCGGAGGGTGCTTTGGTGTCGGTGACCGGGGCACCGGTCGGGTAGTTCACGTAGTCGGTCATCTCAGCTCACCACTCCGGTCATGACGCCCACGGGTACGGCGATGAAGCCGGCCGTGAGCAGCAGCGCGAGGACGTTGGCGACGGTCTTCAGGGCGCGGTCGCGGGCGCGGCTGCCGACGCCGAGGGTCTGTGCGGCGCTCCAGAAGCCGTGCCGGATGTGCAGGCCGAGCGCGAGCATCGCGACGATGTAGACGACGTCGCCGTACCAGGTGGAGAAGGTGTCGACCACGTTCTGGTACGGGTGGCCCTCCTGGAAGCCGCCGGAGTGCACGGTGCCGGTGGTCAGGTCCAGGACGTGCCAGACGATGAACAGGCCGAGGATGACGCCGCCCCAGCGCATGGTGCGGGTGGCGTAGCTCGCCCGCGCCCTGCTGTGTACGTACTTGCTGGGCCGTGCCTTGATGTCCCGGCGGCTGAGCTGGTACGCGGACGTGGCGTGGGCGGCCACGGCGACGACGAGGACGATCCGGATGAGCCAGAGCGTCCACTCGTAGTGCATGAAGGGTTCGCCGACGGTGCGCAGCCAGTGGGCGTAGTGGTTGAACTCGCCCGCCCCGAAGTAGATCTTCAGGTTACCGATCATGTGCGCGACCAGGTACAGCAGCATGATCAGGCCGCTGACGGCCATCACGGTCTTCTTGCCGACGGAGGAGTCCCACATCGCGCGTGCCATGGACGGCCGTCGGTCCGTCCGCGTTGCCAGAGCCATGGAACAGCACGCTAGGGGCGAGGAACCCGATCGGTCCAAGACATGGTCCAGCTTGTTTCCATAGGCGGGAACTATTATCGCTGTATGCAGTTCCAGCAGCTCCAGTACTTCGTCGCCGTCGCCGAGACCCGGCACTTCACCCGCGCCGCCGAGCTGGTCCATGTGGCCCAGCCGTCACTGTCGCAGCAGATCAAGGCGCTGGAGCGGGAGCTGGGCGCGGATCTGTTCCTGCGCGCCCGGGGCAACATCACGCTCACCGACGCGGGCGAGGCGCTGCTGCCGCTTGCCCGGCGGATCCTCGCCGACGCGGACACGGCGCGGTACGAGGTGCAGGAGCTGGTGCAGCTGCGGCGGGGCCGGGTACGGCTGGGAGCGACGCCGAGCCTGTGCACGGGCCTGCTGCCGGATGTCCTGCGTGCCTTCCACGACCGGTATCCCGGCATTCGGCTGCTGATCGAGGAGAGCGGCTCCCACGACCTGGTGCGGGAGCTGGCGCGCGGCGCCCTCGACCTGGCCCTGATCGTCCTGCCGCTGCCCACGCCGGCACCCGCGCTGTCGACGGTGGCGCTGCTCCGGGAGGAACTGGTCGTGGTGTCCGCACCCGAGGCACCGGCTCCCGGCCGGGGTGGACGGGCCGTGCGCATCGCCGACCTGGAGGGTGAGCGGCTGGTGATGTTCCGGCACGGGTACGACCTGCGGGAGCTGACCGTGGCGGCGTGCCGCTCCGCGGGGTTCGAGCCGGAGTTCGCTGTGGAAGGGGGCGAGATGGACGCGGTGCTGGGGTTTGTGCGCGCCGGGCTGGGGATCGCCGTGGTGCCGCGGATGGTGGCCACCCGGTCCGGGCAGGGGCTCAGGGTGACTCCGCTCGCCCGTCCCGGGTTGCAGCGGACGATCGCGCTGGCGCACCGGAGTGACGTGGCTCCGCCTCGGGCCGCGAGGGAACTTCAGCGGATGCTTCTCGAGCGGTGAGACTGGTTTCGCCCGGATTCGTCTGCCTGGAGAAGGCCGTTTCGGAGTGCGGGTGAGGTGGCTGGTCGCGCAGTTCCCCGCGCCCCTCAGGGAACCGCGCCACCCCTCGTGGAAAGGCTCAGCCCGTGGCGTCCACCAACGCCAGGTCGTGCAGCCGCTCCGGCGGGCCCGGCCTCGCGTAGTACCAGCCCTGGGCCGTGTCGCAGCCCAGTATCCGCAACTGTTCGGCCTGGGCACCGGTTTCCACACCCTCGACCGTCACGGCGAGGTCGAGGCTGTGCGCGAGGGAGACGATTCCCTCGACGATCTTCAGGTCGACCGGGTCGGCGGGGAACTGCTGCATGCCCCGGGTGAAGGAGCGGTCCAGCTTGAGGACGCGCACCGGCAGCCGGCGCAGGTTGGCGAGGTTGGAGTAGCCGGTGCCGAAGTCGTCCAGGGCGATGTCGACACCCATCTCGGCGAGCCGGTGCAGGGGTTTGAGCAGGTCGTCGTCGGCGCCGATGAGCGCGGACTCGGTGACCTCCAGGCACAGGGCTTCCGGGGCCACCCCCGCCCGCTCCAGGATGTCGACGGTGTCCTGGACCAGGCGCGGGTGACTGAGCTGGCAGGGCGAGAGGTTGACGTTGATGCGCAGGGGACCGGCGGCCTGGTCCTCGCCGTGGCGTTCTCGCCAGGCGCGGGCCTGGCGGATGGACTCCTCCAGGACCCAGCGGCCGAGCGGCACGATCAGGCCGGTGTGCTCGGCGAGCGGGATGAAACGGTCGGGTCCGAGCACGCCGTGTTGCGGGTGCAGCCAGCGGACGAGGGCCTCGGCGCCGCGCACGCTGCCGTCGCCGAGGTGGACGAGCGGCTGGTACTCGATGAAGAACTCGCCGCGCTCCAGGGCCGTCGGGAGGGCCGTGGTCAGGCCGTGGCGGGTGATGGCGCGGGCGTCGGCCTCGGGGTCGGCGAGTTCGGAGCGGTTGCCGCCCGCCGACTTGGCCCGGTACATGGTGATGTCCGCGCTGCGCAGCACCTCGGCGGCGGTGCGCTCGCCGGCCGGGCCCTCGACGATGCCGAGGCTGCCGCGCACCATCAGGTCGCGGCCGTCGATGCTGATCGGGGTGACCAGCGCGCTCATGATGCGCTCGGCCAGCTCGTCCACCTTGCGCGCGGTGCCGGGGCCGGTGGTCAGCGCCACGAACTCGTCGCCGCCGAGCCGGGCGACCATCTCGCCGGGCGCGGTCGCGCAGGACTGCAGCCGGTCGGCGACCTCCACCAGCAGGCGGTCGCCGGCCGCGTGCCCGAGGCTGTCGTTGACGGTCTTGAAGCCGTCCAGGTCGAGGTAGCACAGCCCGAAGCGCTGCCCGTCGCCCGCGTTCAGCACCTTCTCCAGGCGTTCGAAGAACAGCGTGCGGTTGGGCAGGCCGGTGAGCGCGTCGTGCGTCGCCTCGTAGCGCAGCCGGAGGTTGAGCAGCCGGCGTTCGGTGGTGTCCTCCATGAGGGCGAGCTGGTACTGCGGCCTGCCGTCGGCGTCGCGCAGCAGGGAGACCGTCAGGTTGGTCCACAGGACCGTGCCGTCGGGCCGGTTGAAGGCCTTTTCGAGGTGGTAGTGCTCGCGCTCGCCGCGGACGAGTTCGTCGTAGAGCCTCCAGGTCTGCGGCGCGTCCTCGGGGTGCACCCAGTCCTGGACGCGGCGCCCGCGCAGGGTCTGCTCGGAGAGCCCGAACATGCGCAGCAGCGCCTGGTTGACCTGCAGGACGTTGCCGTCGAGGTCGGCGATGCCGATCCCTATGGCCGCGCCCTCGAAGACCGCGCGGAAGCGGGCCTCGCTGGCGTGCAGCGCCTGCGCGACCACGCCCTGGGCCTGCAGGGCGGCCTGGGCGATGGACTCCTGCTCGGCGAGGGTGCGCTCGCGCAGTGCCTCGGCGTACCCGGCGGCCATCGCGTGCTGCAACCGCGAGGAACGCAGGCGGGGTTCGTCCTGGGGGCCGTCGCCGGCGCAGTACAGCACCAGATAGGCGTCGACGCAGTCCAGGGTGCGGGCGAGCGCCTCGGGGTCGGTGCAGTGCGCGCCGACCAGCGCGGCGCCGACCGCCTTCGCTCCGTTCGCGTCGAAGCCGTGCGCGCGCAGCAACTCGCTCAAGCGGCGTGCGAGCGGAAGGAGTTGTTCCTCGAACTCGGCGCGGGTCAGCGATGTGGAGGTCACCGGGTAGACGGCCCGGCTCCAGATCGTGGTGAAACGGCGCAGTCTGTCCTCCGGCCCGTCCGGCTCGGCGCTCACGCCGTACGCCCCACGCCGGCGAATCCGGAGAAGGCGAACGGATCCTCGTCCTGCGGCGCCGACTCCGGCCGCCAGTGCGGCATCGGCACCAGTCCCGGTTCCACCATGTCGTACCCCTCGAAGAACCGCGCGATCCGGTCGCGCGAGCGCATGATCAGCGGGTTGCGAATGTCCTTGTATACGTCCACCGCGCCCTCGGCCCGCTCGGCGGGCAGCGGGATTCCCTCGTACGAGGCATGGGTGAGGATCAGCAGGCTGCCGGGCGCGAGCGCGTCGCGCAGCTCGGCCACCGCACCGTAGGGGTCGTCCGCGTCTTCCACGAAGTGCAGTATGGCAACGAGGAGGAGCGCGACTGGGCGGTTCAGGTCGATCAGCCGCTCCACCTCGGGGCTGGACAGGATCTCCTGCGGCTTGCGCAGGTCGGCGGCGACGACGTCCGCGGCGTCGTCGCCCGCCAGGACCGCCTGGCTGTGTGCGACGGCGACCGGGTCGTGGTCGACGTAGACGACGCGGGCGCCCGGTGTGGCCGCCCGGGCCACCTCGTGGACGTTGCCGAAGGTCGGGATGCCGGATCCGATGTCGAGGTACTGGGTGATGCCCTCGCCGGCCGCGAACCGTACGGCGCGGCGCATGAACGCCCGGTTGGCCTGCATGATCTTCGGCAGGCCCGGCATGAACTCCATCGCCTTGCGGGCCGCTTCCCGGTCCACCTCGAAGTTGTGCGAACCGCCCAGGTAGTAGTCGTAGATCCGCGAGACGCTCGGCACCGAGATGTCGATGCTCCGGGGGGCCCAGGCGGGGCGCTCCATGTATCACTCCAAGGAGTAGGCGACAGGGACAGGCGATCCGGTGTTCGAGCAGAGGCTACTGATCGCCCGCGAAAGGAGCGACCCGAACCGGAAATTGACCGTCCGTTCCCGGTCACTGCCTGCGAAATCGCTGTCGCGTGTGCCGGGGTTTGCCCGTCTTGCGAACGCGGGGTGCACAGGGCCGGCCGGACCCGCGCGGCGAGCCCCGTGCCGGCAGGGCCCGCCCCCTGCGGGCACGCGAAAAGGTCCGCCCCCTCCGTGCGGTGCGGAGGGGGCGGACCGGCGGTGGCGCTCCGGGCCGGGCGGGGCGATCGACCCTGGGGAGGTGATCTAGTTGCCCGGCGCGCCGACCGGCTTGCCGTCGGGCGAGACGGCGTACCAGGTGCCGCCCACGCCCTGACCGTTGGTGTCCCCGGGGGCCTTGTCGCCGGAGAAGGTGTAGATCGGCCAGCAGTTGACGGTCATCTGCTTCACTCCGTCGGGACGGGTGAAGCCCATCAGGCCCTTCTTCTTGACGCCCTGGGTGTCCTCGGGCTTGACGATGCCGACGGCCGGCCACTTCTCCAGGCAGGCCCCGGTGCAGTTCGAGACGGACTTCGGCCAGGCCTTGTCCTTCAGGAAGCGGTAGACCGTCCTGCCGTTCTTGTCCACGACGATGTCGCCGAGCTTGGGGTCCTTGCGCACGGACAGCCCCGGCAGGGAGGACAGGGAGGCCTTCTTGCCGTTGGGGGCGAGCGCGAACCACTTGCCGCCGACGCCTTGACCGTTGACGTCACCGGCGTTGACGTCCTTGGCGTAGCGGTAGGCGGGCCAGCCGCCGATGGTGAGCTGCTTGCTGCCGTCGGCACGGGTGACCTCACCGAGCAGCGCCTTGTCGATGCCCGCACCGGCGGTGGCGTCGTCGGCGGGCACCGGCGGCCAGGTGGCGGCACAGTCGCCGGCGCAGTTCGACTTGGGCGGGTTGGCGGTGTCCTTGTCGAACCGGTACAGGGTGAGGCCGGAGCCGTCGGTCAGTACGTTGCCCAGGTCGGGGTTGGTGGCCACGGTCAGCTTGCCCGCGGGGGCGGCCTGGGTCGGGGAACCGGAGGCCTGGTTGCCGTCGGCACCGTAGCCGTTGCCCGTTCCGGTGCCGGCACCGGCGCCGGTGGTCGGGCTGCCCGCCGGCGCGGTGGCCCCGACGTTCTGGGCCGCCGACGCCGGAGTGGTGCTGTTGTCCTGACCGCACGCCGTCGTCAGCGCCAGCACCGAGGCGGCTGTGGCCACCAGTGAGGCGGTCCGCCAGGAGGTCTTCATGTCCAACTCCCCATAATCGCCTGGATGTTGCAGCGCTCTGCCGCGCCGCCGCACGGCCATGGGTACGCACCGCGGGGGCCGGAGCGTTCAACGGGGAGGGGAAGTTCTTCGGGAATTTCTTTCCGGCTCCCGCCGGATCCCGTGCCGCGTGCCACCACGTGAGGCTCGTACAGGCGTACATAGAGCACCAACCGCTCACTTGGCTGATTCAAACCATTGATCGCCTCATGTCCCTCCTTCGGAGCAATACCGGCGCACTACGGCATACGACCCGGTTCGCCACCCCATGATCTTCGTCGTGCATGGACCCGAAGCGACCCGACGCGCGCCCGCCGCACGGGTGTTGGCCCTGGTGACGCTGACCTGGACCCTGGTGGGCTGCCCGGTCGGCAGCGCGTCGGCCGACGCCTGCGCGTACGCCTCCACGGGCCCGGACGGCACCGTGGCGACGGCCTACGCCGGCGGCCCCCACTGGCCCGCACCGCCGCCCTGCCCCGAACCCACCCCGCCGACGCCAACGCCGACCCCGACTCCCACCCCCACACCGACGCCGCCCCCGCCGCCCAAGCCGCCCCCGCCGAAGCCGGCTCCACGACCGGTGCCGAAACCCAGCCCGAAACCGAAGCCGCCGGCGAAGCCCGCCCCGGTTCCCCCGGCACCACGGCCGGCGCCGGCACCGACGCCCGCCCCCACCCCGACGCCCGAGCCCAGGCCGAGGCCGAGGCCGAGGCCCACTCCGCGGCCGCTGGCGACGCACCCGAACTATCCGGCCTACCACCCGCACCCCACCGCGCACACCGCGCCCGGCCACACCTCGCCGGTCACCTACGTCCTGCTCATCACCGTTCCGGCGATCGTCGCCGTCGCGGCCCTGCGCCCGCGCTGACGCGCCGGCCGCTCACTTCTGGAGGCACCTGTTGTCGGATTGGCTTGTTCTCGTCCTCGCGATGCTGGCGGCCTGTGCCGTGGTGATCGTCGTCACCGTCGTACGCCACAAGCGGGCTCCTGAGGACGAGGACCCCAATGAGACGCCGGACGTCATCGAGTACATGACGATGTGGATCGGCGTCGTGTACGCCATCGTCCTCGGGCTGGCCATCGCGGGTGTGTGGGAGGCCCGCAGCTCGGCCCAGGGCTATGTGCAGTCCGAGGCCCAGGCCCTGCATGAGATCTCGGAGCGGGTCCGGGTCTATCCGCCGGAGGTCCGTGACCGGATCCGGGATGATGTCAACACCTATGTCGGCTATGTCGTGCACCACGAGTGGAAGACGATGGCCCACGACGAGCGCGTCAGCGACCACGGCGCCGAACTGCTGCAGAGGGTCCGCCAGGACGTCACCGACTACCAGCCGAAGAACGACTTCGAGGCGCAGGCCTACCAGCCGCTGCTGGACCAGATCACCGCCGCCGACCAGGCGCGCAACGCCCGCGCCGACTCCACCGGGGCCACCATGCCGTCGGTGGTGTGGTGGGGGCTGCTCACCGGGGCGCTGGTCACCATCGGCATGGTCTTCGCGCTGCAGATCAGGCGCACGAAACGCGAGTTGGTGCTGGCCGGGCTGTTCTCCGCGACCATCGCGTTCATGCTGTTCCTGATCTGGGACTTCGACGCCCCCTTCAGCCGGGGCATCGCGGTGACCGCGGAGCCGTTCGTGAACCTGTTCCCGCACATCACCGGCTAGTCCCCCGACCGCGGCCGCGTCCCCGGGGACGTCCTCGCCCCGGCTCCCGTGAGGGGACCGGGGCGATTGCCGTGCCGATGGGCGCAGTCCGACGTGCCCCGTGTGCGGGGGCGAGCCGTGGGCCGGACGGCGGGGCCTCAGATCCGCTTCTCGTGCCGCCGGCGGAACCAGAACGCGCCGCCGCCGATGACCGCGGAGGCCACGAGTCCGCCGCCGATGGCCATGTCGGTCGGCGTGGCACCACTGGTGATGCTGCCGCCGAAACCGCCCTGGACGCCGCCGATCACGGTGAACGCGTGCTGACGGGTCAGGGTCCTGCCGTCGCAGCGGACGGTGATGTCGTACCGGCCGGGACGGGCGTCCTCGTCGATCCTGGCGGTGCCGCGCGCGGTGTCGTCGCGGAACGGGTTGAGCTCCGTGGTGGGGAAGGCGCGGGAGGAGGCGGTGCCGCCGCGGCAGCCGTCCACGGTGATGGTGAGCCTGCCGCCGGCCGCGACCAGGCCGGGCATGACGATGATGTTCCGCGGGCCTCGGAAGTCGTCACCCGGGCCGCCGTGGCCGAGGCCGCCGAAGTCGTCCCCCCGGCCGAACTCGTCCCCGCGGCCGAACTCTTCCCCGCGGCCCCGGTCCCGGTCACGGTCCCGGTCCCGGTCTCGGTCCCGGTCCCGGTCCCGGTCTCGGTCGCGGCGGTTGCCGTTGTTGAAGTGACCGTTGATGTTGAAGTTTCCGCTGAAGCCGCTGTCCGGGTCGAAGCCCCCGCCGGGCGCCACCCCCACACCGGGTGCCACCCCCACACCGGGCGCCACGCCCACACCGGGCGCCACCCCCACACCTGGGTTCACTCCCACGCCGGGGGTGGACGGGCCGCCGCCGTTGCCCATGCCGTCCGCGACGGCCACAGGGGCGGCGAGCCCGAGCACGGCGACCGCGGTGCATGCCGCCGCCAGGGCACGTTGGTTTCGCATGTGATCCTCCGCGGGAGGCGCCCCGGGTCCCGGCCCCGGTGGATCGGCGAGAAAACACCTCCCGGAATGACCCTCAAGCGCGTGGAACACGCCCGCATGTCGAGAATCGTCCGTCCTGGTGAGACGACACGCCGAAGCAAAAGCACACAATCTGATATTCCTGCAGGTCACGGACCGTCAGAAAATTCCTGGGAACGGCAACTCGGATGGCGCACCACAAGGCCCCTCGGGCCACCCGTTCGCCACTTGCCCCGTCGCCCGGCGCCTGCGCGGGATTTAGCGTTTTCCCAAGCGTGCGGGACGTGGCGACGACCGCGTCGAGAGGGGATGGCGAATGTCTGCGTCCGAGCTGGCCGAGCTTGCCGAAGCGGAGGAGCGGCGGAAGAGGCGCGCCCCGTGGGGCGTGATAGCGCTTCTTCTGCTGACCGGCCTCGCCCTCATCCGGAACGGTTCGGGGGAGTTCGACGTCGGTCCGCCGCAGCCCGCTTCGGCGGCGGCCCCGGACAGCCGGACCGGCCAGGGCACCTTCACCGCGGGTCCGGCGCCGCTCGCGTTCTCCGCCGTCGACCGGGTCCGGATCCCCGCGATCCAGGTGGACGCGCCGGTCACGCCCGTCGGCCTGGACGCGAACGGCTGGGTCGCGGCGCCGCCGCCGGACGACCCCAACCTGGCGGGCTGGTTCACGGGGGCGGTCTCCCCCGGCGAGAACGGCACCGCCGTCGTCGTCGGGCACGTCGACAACAAACAGGGTCCCGCCGTGTTCTACGGTCTCGGGGCCCTGAAAAAGGGAAACCGCATCGAGATCCTGCGCAAGGACGGAAAGACCGCGGTGTTCGAGACGTATGGGGTCGAGGTCTTCGCGAAGGCCAGTTTTCCCGGTGACCGGGTGTACGGCGCGAAGGGCACACCGGAATTGCGGGTCATCACCTGCGGCGGCGGTTTTTCCAAGCAGAACGGTTACGACGGAAACGTCGTCGTCTTCGCCCGCCTGGTCGCGGTGAACTGAACCACCGCGGCCGGGCGGGCCGATGGCCGTGTCACACGCGTCTGCGCGGCACCGTGAGGTGGTATCCGGAGTCGAGGAGACGGGGCAGCCATTCACGGATCGCGTGGACGGTCTGCGAGCGATCGCCCCCGGCGTCGTGGGAGAGCACGACGACGCCGGGGGCGGCGCCTTTCTCCACCCGGTCGATGATGACGTCGGTACCGGGCGTCTCCCAGTCGGTGGTGTCGACCGTCCAGGCCATCGGCTCCATGCCCATCTCCGCGCCCAGCTGGAACGCGGCCCGGTTCCAGGCGCCGTAGGGGGCGCGGAACCACTGCGGGCGCTCGCCGTAGGTGGCCTCGATGATGTCGCTCGTGCGCTCCATCTCGGAGCGGATCTCCTTGCGCCTGAGCGTCGTCAGCAGCGGGTGGGTCCAGGTGTGGTTGCCGACGACATGGCCTTCCTCGGCCATCCGGGCTACCAGTTCCTTGTACTGGACGACGCATTCGCCGCACACGAAGAACATCGCCCGCACGTCGTACTTGGCGAGGGTGTCCAGGATGTGCGGGGTGTACTGCGGGTTGGGGCCGTCGTCGAAGGTCAGCATCATGTGCCGGCCGCTCCCGGAGATGCGCAGGATGGGCTCCTTACGGGTCTTCAGCTTGCGCGGGGCGGCTCGTGGCGGTCCGTCGCCGGTGAGCGGCTGGAGCCGGAAGGCGGACGACTTGAGCGCCTGGCGGGCCTGCGGGCCGGCGACGGGCGCGGCGGCGGTCCCGTCGCTCTCCCCGGCGCCGCTCGCCAGGAAGGCTCCGGCAGTACCCGCGGCCCCCAGCGCGGCGGCACCGGCGAGGAGCATCCGCCGCCGCGTGAAGAACTGATCATTCTGCATGACTCATCAGTCGCCCCGCCGGACTCCGGCGCACCGCAACGGCACCGGTGCGGCGGCGGGAATGCACCCGGACGGCGGACCGCGGGGGCGGTGGGGGTCCGCCGCGCGCGCATCCGGCGGTCCCTGACTCCGCAGCAACTGCCGGGAAAGACACGGGGGTCGAACGGCCTGCGCCGTGAGCCGGCCGCTGAACCCTCGGGACCGGGGGCTGACCGTCGCCGGGCCGACGGCCTAGCGGGCGGTGCAGGGCGTCGCGGCGGCGATCACGGCCGGTGCCCCGGCCTCGGTCGATGCCCTGCACGCGGAGGGCCGGGACCGGGGCCGGGCGCTGAACGCACCACCCTGCTGCTGGACGCCTCGGAGACGGAGAGGACGCTCGTCTTGCCGGGGGCAGCCGCGCCGGCGGTCGTGCCGCTGGGCTTCCCGGCCTGGTTCGCCGAGTGGCTCGGGGACCGGAGCGTGTCCGCCGCCCCGGTCGTCGTCATCGCCGTGGCCGGTGCGCCGGTGCCGTCCGTGCCGGGATGGTTCGGCCGGGCGAGGGCGTACCGGGAGCCGGCGGCGTCCGTACCGGAGCGGGCCGCGGTCGGCCCATGCACGGTGGTGGCGCTGCCGGCAGCGGTCCTCGGGCGTCTCTCCCCGGTCCGGGTGGGCTGGACCCTGCTGCACGCCGTCTCCGGGGTCGTGCCGGGCTGCCTGGTGCTGTCCGGCCTCGCCGCCCGCGTCGGTCTCGGCGCCGCGGTGGCGGGGGGCCTGCGCGTGGCAGCCGTCGGGCCCCCGGCTCAGCCGTCCGGGCGGGGGGGAACGTCGCGGGTGTGCTGCCGACGCTGCTGCTGATCGTCTTCCGCTGCGGTGTGCGCTGCCGGTGGGCTTCGTACGGTCCGGGAGCCGGGCGCTGCCCCAGGGGGCGATCGCGTCCCGCCGGCTCGGCGCCGGGCTCGGACCGTCGCCGTTCGTCAGCATCGTGACGGTCGCCGAGCGGGGCACGACGACCGTGGCGCTGAGCGGGATCGGACAGTACCGGGCGCTCCTCGCAGGCGGGGCCCGCGACTGCTTCGCACCCGCTGCGGCGCCCTGTCCGACCGCCGCGGCGGTCGCGCTGCTCACCCTGCCCCGGGGCGCCGACCGGACGACCGCCCCGGCCCCGGGCGTCAGCGGCGGCGCACCAGCGGGAACGGCAGGGTCTCCCGGATCGTGAGGCCGGTCAGGAACATCACCAGCCGGTCCACGCCGATACCGAGGCCGCCGGTCGGGGGCATGGCGTACTCGAGGGCCTGCAGGAAGTCCTCATCCAGCTCCATGGCCTCCGGGTCACCGCCGGCGGCCAGCAGCGACTGCCGGGTGAGCCGCCGGCGTTGTTCGACGGGGTCGGTCAACTCGCTGTAGGCGGTGCCGAGTTCCGTGCCGAAGGCGACCAGGTCCCAGCGCTCGGCGAGCCGCGGGTCGGTGCGGTGCTGCCGGGTCAGCGGGGAGACGGCGGTCGGGAAGTCCTTGTAGAACGTGGGCAGTCGGGTGCGCTCCTCGACGAGCCGCTCGTACATCTCCAGGACGATGTCCCCGGGCCCGTCGTCGGCGGTGTACGGCACCCCGGCCCGGTCGCACAGCCGGTGCAGCCGCAGCAGTTCGGTGCCGGGGCCGATCTCCTCCCCCAGTACCTCGGAGAGCGCGCCGTACACGGTCTTGACCGGCCACTGCCCGGAGATGTCGTACTCCTGCCCGTCCTTGCGGGCCACCGGGGAGCCGAAGGCGGCGGTCGCCGCGCCCTGGATCAGCTCGCGGGTGAGGTCCAGCATCACGTCGTAGTCGGCGTAGGCCTGGTAGGCCTCCAGCATCGTGAACTCGGGGTTGTGCTTGTAGGAGACGCCCTCGTTGCGGAAGGTGCGGCCCAGTTCGAAGACCCTCTCCAGGCCGCCGACGCACAGCCGCTTGAGATACAGCTCGGGGGCGATGCGCAGGTACAGGTCGAGGTCGTAGGCGTTGATGTGGGTGGTGAAGGGGCGGGCGTTGGCGCCGCCGTGGATCTGCTGGAGCATCGGGGTCTCGACCTCCACGTAGCCGCGGTCCAGCAGGCCCTGGCGCAGCGCCTGCACGGCGGCGGAGCGGGCCCGGATCACGGTGCGGGCGGCCGGGTTGGTCGCGAGGTCGAGGTAGCGGCGGCGGACCCGGGCCTCGGGATCGGTGAGGCCGCGGCGCTTGTCGGGCAGTGGGCGCAGGCATTTGCCGGTGAGCTGCCAGGAGGTGGCGAAGACGGTGGGCTCGCCCTGGTCACTGAGGCCGGCGCGGCCGGTGGCGGTGATGTGGTCGCCGATGTCGGTGCCGGCGGTGAAGCTGTCGAGGGCGGGGCCGCAGGCACTGCGGGTGAGAGCGATCTGGTGGTCGCCGGACCAGTCCCGCAGCACGGCGAACACGATGCCGCCGAAGTCCCGGACCAGCATGAGCCGTCCGGCCACGGTGACGTCCTCGCCGGGGGGCACGTCGGCGAGGGCGTGGGTGGGGGCGGGGACGCCCACCGGGTAGGGGTCGGTGCCGGCCGCGCGCAGCCGGTCGGCCTTGTGGTGGCGGACGCGGACCTGGTCGGGCAGGCCCGCGTCCGGGGCGGCGGACCCGGCCTGGTCCCCTCCGTCGAGGCCGAGCGCCGTCAGGGGCGGCAGCCCGTGGGTGGTGGCGGGACGCTGCCCGGTCTTCGGGTGCCCCTTTCCCCAGAGTTTGCGCAACGACGGTACGGAGACGAAGCCTTCGGCGATGCCGGACGCGACGCCGATGCGGGCGAGGGAGCCGGTGTCGCCGTAGCAGATGAACCGCGGATACCACTCGGGGTGGTATTTGGCGTTGGAGCGGTACAGGGCCTCCAGCTGCCACCAGCGGGAGAAGAACAGCAGCAGGCGGCGCCAGAGCCTGAGGACGGGCCCGGCGCCGATGCGGGCGCCCTCCTCGAAGACGGACCGGAAGACGGCGAAGTTCAGCGAGATCCGGCGCACGCCCAGCTTGGGGGCGGCGGCGCACAGTTCGGCGACCATGAACTCCATGACTCCGTTGGGCGCGGCGCGGTCACGGCGCATCAGGTCCAGGGACATGCCGTCGCGGCCCCAGGGGACGAAGGAGAGCAGGGCGAGGAGCCGGCCGTCGTCACCGAGGGCCTCCACGAGCAGGCAGGCGCCGTCGGCGGGGTCGCCGAGCCGGTCCAGGGCCATCGAGAAGCCGCGTTCGGTCTCGGTGTCGCGCCAGGCGTCGGCCTTGTCGACGATCTCCTCCATCTCCCGTTCGGTGAGGGCGGCGTGGCGGCGGATGCGGCAGGTGGCGCCGGTGCGGCGGACCCGGTGCACGGCCTGCCGGGTGACCCGCATGTCGCGGCCGTTCAGATCGAAGGCGGCCACGTGCACGATCGCCTCGTCGCCGAGTTGGAGAGCGCCGAGTCCGGCGCGGGCGTAGGCACGCGCGCCGTCCTCGGAGGCGCCCATCACGGCGGGCGCCCAGGCGTAGCGGCGGGCCACGTCCAGCCAGGCGGCGATGGCGTGCGGCCAGGCCTCGGGGTCGCCGACCGGGTCGCCGCTGGCGAGGCAGACGCCGGCCTCGACGCGGTAGGTGACGGCGGCCTTGCCGCTGGGCGAGAAGACGACGGCCTTGTCGCGGCGGGTGGCGAAGTAGCCGAGGGAGTCCCGGTCGCCGTAGGCCCTGAGCAGTGCCCGGATGCGGGCCTCCTCGTCGTCGTGCAGGGCGGCTTCCAGGCGTTGGGAGCGGAACAGGGTGGCGGCGGCGTTCAGCAGGGCGAGGGCGCCGAGCAGGCCGAGGACGAAGGTGACCGCGCGGGGCGGGTGGCCGGCGAAGGAGCTGTTGGAGACCAGTCCGCCGCACACCCGGTCGGCGGCCCAGGCCAGGTGCTGGTTCGCCGGCAGCGAGCCGGGGAACAGCAGGACCAGGCCCCAGCCGAGGAGGATCGCCACGGCGAGCCCGGCCAGCAGCACGCCGAGGGCCCGCCACAGGGCGGCGCGGCGCGAGGCGGCGTAGAACTCCCCGCGGGCCATGACGAGCAGGAGCAGCAGCAGGGTGCACAGGACCAGCGAAGGCAGCGATGCGGCGTACGCGCCGAGGGCCACACCGAGCACGTCGGTGAGGACGAGCAGGCCGAGATAGACGACGACCAGCCACCAGGCGACCTTCTTGCGGGCGGCGGTGGCGGCGGCCAGCAGGAAGAGGAAGACGGCGTAGGCCAGGTTGGCGCTGATGGGCACCAGCAGCAGGTCGAGGGCGTGGGCGACGGGGCGGAGCAGCCGGCGCAGCGGCTCGACGAGCGCGAGCACGGCGCACAGCAGACCGAGCGCGGCGAAGAGCGTCCCGAAGGCCTCGGGCACCCAGCCGAGGCGCCCGCCGGCGGGTGGGCGGATCGGGGCCGTGGGGTCCCTCCGTGCGGGGGGCTCCGCGCTGGCGGTCATGGTTCCGACTGTAGGAAGGGGGCGCGCGGCTCGCCCGTCGAGACGGATCCGGGGTCCGGCACCGCGGGCGTCGCGACGGGGCCCCCACGTGCCGCGGGGGCCGCCCACGGCGCGTGGGCCCCGGGCCGGCACCGCGCGGCTCCGGCACGGTACAGCTCCCGCGGCAGGCCCGTCGCTCAGCGGGAACCGGTCGTTCCGATAGCCTCGCGGCGTGACGGAACAGCACGGGCAGCACACACCCTCGCACCGGTTCGAGCGGGGCACGGACGGGCCGAAGGTCATCGTGGTCGGGGTGGACGGCTCCGATTCCTCGCTGCGCGCGGCGGCGTACGCGGGCGGGCTCGCCCGGCGGCAGCACGCGCTGCTGGCCGTGGTGTACGTGCAGCCGGTGCTCACGGCCGGGGCGGCGCTCGGGGCGCCGGTGGCGGAGACGACGGACGAGATCGCGGAGGACCTGATCCAGCAGATCCGGGAGGCGGCCGAGCGGGTCAGGGGGATATTCGAGGTGCGCTGGGAGTTCCACACCTTCCGCGGCGATCCCTACGGCGGGCTGGTGAAGGCGGCCGACGAGCTGAGGGCGGACGCGGTGGTCGTGGGCGCCTCGGAGCAGGCCGGCCACCGGATCATCGGCTCGGTGGCGGTGCGGCTGGTGAAGGCGGGGCGCTGGCCGGTGACGGTCGTGCCGTAGGGAGCCGCGGCAGCGGGGGGCGGCGGCAGTGCTCCGGCCCGGCGACCGCGGTGCGCGGGCCTGCGGGGGGAGCCGGTCGCTCGGGGTGACCTGGCGGCGGGTGGCGGCTGGTGCGGCCGGGCACGATCCGCGGCGCATCCCGCTCCTCGACCCGACGCCGGTCTCCTCCCGCTCCCCGGTCCGGAGCGTTCCGCACACCGGGGATCACGGCCCTGTGCGCCCGTCTCGCCGCCCGGCGGCCGGGCCCGGCCCCTCCCCGGGCCGTGCGTGGCGTCTTCCCTGTGGGGCGCCCCTGAGCCATCATGATCCGCCGTCAGCCGTTGCCGTCGGCGAAGAGGTGAGGCACATGGCCAGGCTCCGCGCGGGTGAGGGGATTCTCCGCCGCAAACCCATCGAGCACATCGAGGAGACCGAAGTCGGCGAGGGCGCCCGACTGGACCGTTCGCTCGGGCTGTGGCAGCTCACCGCGATCGGGGTGGGCGGCATCATCGGCGCCGGCATCTTCACACTGGCCGGCACGGTCGCCAACGGCACGGCCGGGCCCGCGGTGCTGGTGTCGTTCCTGATCGCCGGTGTGGCGAGCGCCTGTGCGGCGCTGTCGTACGCCGAGTTCGCGGGGCTGATCCCGAAGGCGGGGTCGGCGTACACCTACGGCTACGCCGTGCTCGGCGAGTTCGCGGGCTGGTTCATCGGCTGGGACCTGCTGCTGGAGTACACCGCCATCGTGGCGGTGGTGGCGATCGGCATCTCCGGCTACTTCAGCTTCCTCATCAGTGACATGGGCGCCCGGCTGCCGGCGTGGATGCTGGGCGCGCCCGGGACCGGCGCGGGGCACCGGTTCGATCTGTTCGCGGCCGTGCTGTGCCTTTTCATCGCGTGGCTGCTCAATCTGGGCATCCGCAACGCGGCCCGCTTCGACACCGTCGTGGTGGTGCTCAAGGTCCTGGTCGTGCTGGTGGTGATCGCGGTCGGCTTCTTCCACATCACCACCGCGAACTACCACCCGTTCTTCCCCTACGGGATCGGCGGGGCGTTCACCGGTGCGGCCACCGTGTTCTTCGCGGTCTTCGGCTACGACGCCATGTCGACGGCGGCTGAGGAGTCCAAGGACGCCCAGCGCCACATGCCCAAGGCGATCATCTACTCGCTGGCCATCTCCATGGTGCTGTACGTGCTGGCCTGTCTGGTGCTGACCGGCATGCAGAACTACAAGGACATCGACAGGAGGAGCGGCTTCTCGACCGCGTTCAAGTCGGTGGGCCTGGACTCGCTGGCGGACGTGATCGCGGTCGGCGCGATCATCGGCATCCTCACCGTGATGTTCACCTTCATGCTCGGCGTGACCCGGGTGTGGTTCTCGATGTCCCGCGACGGGCTGCTGCCGCGGTGGTTCGCGAAGACGCACCCCACGCGGCACGTGCCGACACGCGTGACGTGGATCGTCGGGGTGGCGTCGGCCCTCATCGCCGGGTTCACGCCGATCGCGGAGGCCGCCGAGCTGACCAACATCGGCATCCTGCTGGCGTTCGTGGTGGTGTGCACGGCGGTGATCGTGCTGCGCTACCGGCAGCCGGAGCTGCCGCGGACCTTCCGTACGCCGGGGATGCCGGTGGTGCCCGCGCTGGGTGCGGTGTTCTCGATCTGGCTGATCACGTTCCTGCAGTGGCAGACCTGGGTGCGGTTCGCACTGTGGTTCGTGATCGGCTGCGTGATCTACTTCGGCTACTCCTACCGGCGCTCGGCGCTGGCCACGCGGCGGCCCGCCGAGTGAGCACCGGCTGATCACTCCCCCATGACCAGGCCGTCCTTGGCGGCTCCGCGGCTGAGCACCACGTCCCGGATGCGGTCGCGCACCCCGGCCGGCTCGGTGCCGTCGGCGACGGCCCGGTCGAGGTCCAGTACGCGGCCGGTGGCGAGGTCGTACAGCTGCGGGATGAACTCGGCCTTGGTGACCTGCCAGCGGGCGCCCGCCCGGGCGGGCGGGGCGAAGGTGAACCGGCCGATCGTGGACTCGTTGCCGCGCGGGTCCCGGGCACCCTTGCCGTTGTACATCTCGCCGGCGATCTGATGGCCCATGCCGTAGATCACCCAGGTGCCGTTGACCTTCTCGTACGCCTGCGGTACGTGGGCGTGGGTGCCGAGGATCAGGTCGATGTCCGGGCGTCCGCCGGTGGTGGAGGCGGTGAGCCGGCGGGCGAGGGTGAGCTGCAGCCGGTCCGGTGCGTCCTGCCATTCGGTGCCCCAGTGCACGGAGAGGACGACCACGTCGGCGCCGGCCCGCCGGGCGGCGCGGGCGTCGGCGATCATCCGCCGCTCGTCGATGAGGTTCACGGCCCAGGACCGGCCGGCGGGCAGCGGGATGCCGTTGGTGCCGAAGGTGTACGCCAGGTGGGCGACCTTGGCCGGGCCTGCCTTCAGGAGCGTGACCGAGCGGGCCTCGTCCTCGGAGCGGGCGGTGCCGGCGTGCCGGAGGCCGGCCTCGTCCATGGCGTCCAGGGTGCGGCGGATACCGTCGGCGCCGTCGTCCAGGGAGTGGTTGGAGGCGGTGGAGCAGCCGTCGTAGCCGGTCGCGGCGAGGCCCTGGGCGATCTGCGGCGGTGTCCTGAAGGCGGGGTAGCCGGAGTACTCGCCCTCGGCGCCGTAGACGGTCTCCATGTGACACAGTGCCAGATCGGCCCGGGAGACGACCGGTTCGACGCCGGAGAACATGGGCCGGAAGTCGAAGCCGTCGTCGCCGGCGTCGTGGGCCGCCCGGTCGAGGACGGACGTGTGCGGCAGGACGTCACCGGAGGCGACGAGGGTGAAGCCGGCGGCGGCCCCGGACGGGCCCGCGCCCGCGGCCTCCTGCCGGTCATGGTTCTGGCAGGCGGCCGCGACCGTCAGGACGGCGGTGATCGCCAGGGCCACCTGTTGTCTGCGTCCGAACATCAGCTCACCCCTGGAATGTCGTATTTACCGACAATGCTGCGTCGGGCATATGGGTACGAATCTGGCTTGCCGAATAAACGGTCCGAGTGCTGTCATTAGCCCGTTCGGTGCTGTTGCCGGACCGTTCGTCCGACCGTTCGCCGACGCGATCGACCGTCCGCCGCAGAGCCGTGCGCCCGCCCTGTCCCCCGGCCGTGCCGTGCGCTGCCATACGGCCATGACGGCCGGAACCCCACTCACCCACGGGACGGCGGCACCGACCCGCCGGGCGACGACCGCCGAGCGCGAACTGGCCGCGCTCCGGCGCGAGCACGGCGGCCCGCTGTTCGCCCTGCTGCTCAGGCTCTGCGACGGCGACCGGCAGCGGGCCGAGGATCTCCTCCAGGAGACCCTGGTGCGCGCCTGGCAGCACCCGGAGGCGCTGCACGCCGCGGGCTTCGACTCCGTACGGCCCTGGCTGCTGACGGTCGCCCGGCGGCTCGCGATCGACGCCCGGCGGGCCCGGCGGGCCCGCCCCCCGGAGACCGGCGCCGAGGCCCCGGAGAACGCGCGGGTGACCGCTGATCACGCCGAGCGGGCCGCCGCGGTGATCGATGTCCGCCGGGCTGTGAAGACACTCACGCCGGAACACCGTGACGTTCTGGTACTCGTGTACTTCCTCGGGGCCAGTGTGGCGGAAGCGGCGCGGACCCTGGGCGTGCCACCCGGTACCGTGAAGTCCCGCGCGTACTACGCGCTGCGCGCGCTGCGCCGGGTCCTTCCGGGTTATACGGCCGACCTGCACTGAAACCGGCAACAGGGCAAAGCTCTCGTAAAGCGCCTTGCTGTGGGCCCCGTTCGGGCAATGGGCTGTCCTCATCCGCGTTTCCGGGCGGCGGGACCACGACCCGACGGTCTCGGGCGACGCGCACGCACCGGAGGAAGGGCAGGAAGGGATGCTGCACAGAGGGCACGAGAGCACGGACGGCACCGACGGCGGTGAACTGGCCGTCCCCATGGCCTGGTTGTACGCCGAGTACATCGCCGACGAGCTGCTGCGCACCGGCGATCTGATGCCGCCGACGTCCTTCGAGTTCCGGGCCGGCCGGGACGCGCTGGCGCTCACCGTCTTCCTGTCCGACACCGACGGGGAGCTGTCCGGCATCCGGGTGATCTCCCAGCTGGAGCACTGGCTCTCGCTGACCGCCTACGACCAGCCGTGGCAGGACTGGGTGCGCGAGCGCATGGCCGAGCTGACCGGGCGGGCCGAGCGGGCCGGCACCCGGTCGCCCGACCTGGCCCTCGCGGCGGACGCCTGGCGCTGGCTGGAGGAGACCGAGCTGCTCGCGCCGGACCTGGACGCGGTGCCGGGCGGGGGGACGGTGGCCGACGAGGACGACGGGCCGAAGGTGTGGACACCGGCCTGGCGGCTCGGGCTGCCTCTCGGGCACCTCGCGATCCATCTGTTCTGACCGCCTTCCCGATCACCGGTCCGAGCCGCCGGGAAGTTTTCCCCGATCCGACCAATCCGCGGGCCGCGCGGCTCCGAATCTCTTGTCCGGGATTCTGTGGGTGGCTTGAGTGATTCGGCTGTCGGCTGCGTACGGATGGGTGCACGGAGTAACCCCACCCCCACCCATCGGCACGAGGATTCGGCATGAGGTCCCTGGAAAGGCATCGCGACGTCGGCGCGTACGCGCTCGGCGTGCTGAACGAGGCGGAGGCGTTCCGCTTCGAGGACCACCTCATGGAGTGCCCTCAGTGCGCGGCACAGGTGACCGAATTCGGTCCGGCCACACGGCAGTTGATGCTCTACCGCCGGGCCACGCCGCGCTTTGTGCACCCCATGGCACAGCCCGGTCCCCGGCTGCTCGACCGGCTGCTCGGCGAGGTCGCCCACCGGCGGCGTGCGCACCGCCGGCGTTTTCTGTACGGCCTGGCCGCCTCCGTGGTGCTGGCGGTGGCCGGTCCGGGGATCGTGGCCTTCGCCGGGCATGAGGCGCCGGCCGCTCACGTCACCGCCGCCACCGACCCGAGAACCGGGGTGTGGGCCGAGGTCACGGCCGACGACGGGGACACGGGCAGCAGACTGCTGCTGCGGGTGAAGGACGGCACCGGCCCCCATGCCTGTCGGCTCGTCGTCGTGGGCCGCGACGGCACCGAGCAGGTCGCCGGCACCTGGATGGAGCCCGGCCACGACAGCGGCACCTTCACCGCACTCGGGGCCTCCACGATGCACCCCGACCAGATCGCCCGCTACGACGTGCGCACCGAGGACGGACAGCCCCTGGTGTCCGTCCGGGCGCCGCAGTGACGAAGGGCCTCATTTCAGCAGCCGGGACAGCCGGCGGTCCGCCAGGGGCTTGCCGCCCGTCTGGCAGGTGGGGCAGTACTGCAGCGAGGAGTCGCTGAAGGAGACCTCACGGATGGTGTCACCGCACACCGGGCACGCCTCGCCGGTGCGGCCGTGCACGCGCAGTCCGCTCTTCTTCTCGGCCTTCAGCCGTCCGGCGGCCATACCCCGGGAGCGCTCGACCGCCTCGGTGAGCGTGCCGCGCAGCGCCTCGTAGAGCCGGCGGGTCTCCTCCGGGGTGAGGGAGGCGGCCAGCTTGAACGGGGACATCCTCGCGGCGTGCAGGATCTCGTCGCTGTAGGCGTTGCCGACGCCGGCGATCAGGGACTGGTCGCGCAGGGCGCCCTTCAGCTGACGTCTCTCGTCCGCCAGCAGAGCGGCGAAGCGGTCCTCGTCGAAGTCCGCGGCCAGCGGGTCGGGGCCGAGCCGGGCGATGCCCTCGACCTGCCGCGGATCACGGACGACGTACACCGCGAGGCGTTTCTGGGTGCCGGCCTCGGTGAGGTCGAAGCCCTCGCCGGTCTCCAGCGCCACGCGCAGCGCGAGCGGTCCCTTGCCCGGCTTGGGCGGGCCGTCGGGCAGCCGGTCCTTCCACTGCAGCCAGCCGGCCCGGGCCAGATGGGTCACCAGGTGCAGCCCGCTGTCCGCCGCCAGGTCCAGGAACTTGCCGTACCGGCGCACGGCCGTCACCTCGCCGCCCTCGAAGGCGGTGACCGGAGGGTCGTACGTCTTCAGGACGCTGACCGCGACCGGCAGCACGCGCACCACCCGGCGGCCGACCAGGTGCTCGGTGAGGAAGTCCTTGAGCGCTTCTACCTCGGGCAGTTCCGGCATACGTCCAGAGTGCCATCCGGTACGGACAACGCCCCTCAGGCACTGCGCCGGAACTCGCACCACACCGCCTTGCCGCCGCCGCGCGCCTCCACGCCCCAGGCTTCGGCGAGCATGTCCACGAGCAGCAGGCCCCGGCCGGAGACACCGTCCTCCCCCGCCTCACGGCGCCGTGGCAGGGCGCTGGAGGAGTCCTCGACCTCGATCCGCAGCCTGCCGTCGCCGTCGCCGAGGGCTCGCAGGGTCACGATCGCGGAGCCCTCGGTGTGCATGAGCGCGTTGGTGATCAGCTCGTCGGCGACCAGCTCGATCTCGTCGGCGTGGTCGCGGTAGCCCCAGGACCGGACCGCGGCCCGGATCAGGTGCCGGGCCTGGGTGAGGGCCTCCGGGTCGCCGGGGGCCACGTGCTGCTGGAGCCGGCCGCCGGCCCTCGGGGCCTCCGGAACGCGCCGACGCAGCAGGAGCAGCGCCACGTCGTCGTCGCCGCCGCGCTCCTCGGCCAGCTGGATCAGCAGGTCGGCCAGCGCCCGCACGTCCTCGGGGCCGTCCGTGACGAGTGCCGTCAGGCGGCGCATGCCGTCGTCGAGGTCGGCGCCGGGCTGTTCGACGAGCCCGTCGGTGCACAGCAGCAGGGTGTGGCCGGGGTCGAGTTCGAGGGTGGAGACCGGGTACTCCAGGCGGCCGAACTCGGCGGACAGGCCGAGTGGGAGCCCGCCCTCGACCTGGACCCGGCGGCAGGTGCCGTCGCCGTGCCGGATCAGTGGGTCGATGTGTCCGGCGCGGACCGCCTGTACGACGCCGGTCGACAGGTCGGCCTCGGCGTACAGACAGGTGGCGAAGCGGTCGGTGTCGAGTTCGTGGAGGAACACCGAGGCGCGGGCCATCACGGTGGCCGGCGGGTGTCCCTCGGCGGCGTAGGCCCGCAGCACGATCCGCAGCTGGCCCATGACGGCAGCGGCGTGCGTGTCGTGGCCCTGGACGTCGCCGATGACGGCGCCCACCCGGCCGCCGGGCAGCGGGATCAGGTCGTACCAGTCGCCGCCGATGTCCCGGCCGAGGGTGCCCGCGGCGGCGCCCGCGCGGTAGCGCACGGCTATGTCGGCGCCGCGGACGCTGGGGATGGTGCGGGGCAGCATGGCCTGCTGGAGGCCCTCGGCGACGTCCTTCTCCTGCTCGTAGAGCATGGCCCGCTGCAGGCTCTGCGCGATGCTGGAGCCGAGCGCGACCAGGACGGCGCGTTCCTCGGTGGAGAAGCCGCGCCGGTCGCTGTAGAGCAGCCCCATCGCCCCGATCGGGCGGGCCTGGGCGATCAGCGGCAGATAGGCCGCCGAGGTGATGTGCAGGTCGGTGAGGTGCGGCCACAGGATCGGGTAGCCCCGGGCGAACTCCTCCGGGGACTCGATGAACCGCGGCACGAGTGTGCGGACGACCTCGCTCATCGGGTACGGCTCGTCGATCCGGGTGATCTGGGTGCCGGGGACGGAGGCACCGGCGGGTCCCTCGGCGACGAGCCGGATCCGGCCGGCCTCCACCAGCCCCATCACCAGGCTGGCCGCGCCGAGGTGGCGGATGCCGTGGGTGTTCTGGAGGGCGTCGATGACGTCGTGGACGCTGCGGGCGTGGGCGAGGGCGGCGGAGACGGCCTGGACGACGTTCGTCTGCTGGCGGAACGCCTCGTCCTGGGCGGCCCGCAGGCTGCGTTCCGCGCTCTCGGCGAGCTCCTCGGTGGCGTCGCGGACGATGCCGACGACCCGGCGCGGGCGGCCGGTGTCGTCGCGGCGGATGTAGCCCTGGGTGTGGGTCCAGCGCGGGGTGCCGTCACGGCGGCGGATGCGGAAGTAGGCGCCGTAGTTCTCGCTGCCGTCCTTGATGGCCCGCGCCACCGCCGCGTCCAGCCGGGCCGCCTCGGACGGCGGCACCCGGACGGCCAGCGACTCGGGGCGCCCGTCGTACTCCTCGGGCAGCAGGTCGAACACCTGATACGCCTGGGCGTCCATGTGGAACAGACCCGTGACCAGGTCCCAGTCGAACGTGCCCATGCGGTTGAGCGCCAGGATCGGATCCGGGTGGGCGGGCCAGTCCTCGGACAGTGACACGGCACTCGCTCCCCGCTCTGCCATGGGGCCACCTTGCCAGGATTCGTGCGAATCTTCGACCTGCTCGTTCCGGAACCTGACACATATCCTCACCGCACACTTAACATCACTTTGAGTGACTTCGCCTCATTGTGTGCATCGTGCCCGTCTGGCTGGCAACTCGGGGAAGGTCATGATGTGGACGACACCGGCGGTGTAGCCGCGACGAAGGGTGTGCACGGTCGTGAACTGGTTCACCGCTGACGACTACTGGCTGAGCCGGCTGGTCTTCCAGCGGGCCCTGGCCGCCGTGTACCTGGTCGCGTTCCTGACCGCCGCGCTGCAGTTCCGGGCCCTGCTGGGCGAACGCGGCATGCTGCCGATCCCCCGCTTCGTGGCCCGGATCCCCTTCAAACGGGCCCCGAGCCTGTTCCACCTGCACTACTCCGACGGATTCTTCGCGGGCTGCGCCTGGACCGGCGCCGCGGTCTCGGCGGCCCTGCTCGCCGGCGCGGACTCGCTGCTGCCGCTCTGGGCCGGGATCCTGCTGTGGCTGGTGCCGTGGGCGCTGTATCTGTCGATCGTCAACGTGGGCCAGACCTGGTACGCGTTCGGCTGGGAGTCACTGCTGCTGGAGACGGGGTTCCTGGCCGTGTTCCTCGGTAACGACGAGGTGGCGCCCCCGATCGTGGTGCTGTTCCTGCTGCGCTGGATCCTGTTCCGGGTGGAGTTCGGCGCCGGGCTGATCAAGATGCGGGGCGACGCGTGCTGGCGGAAGCTGACCTGCCTGGACTACCACCACGAGACCCAGCCCATGCCGGGCCCGCTGAGCTGGTTCTTCCACCATCTGCCGAAGCCGCTGCACCGCGTGGAGGTGGCCGCCAACCACGTCACCCAACTGGTCGTACCGGTCCTGCTGTTCACGCCCCAGCCGATCGCCTCGGCCGCCGCCGCCCTGATGATCGTCACCCAGCTGTGGCTGGTGCTGTCCGGCAACTTCTCCTGGCTGAACTGGATCACCATCGTGCTGGCCCTGTCCGCGCTCCGGATTCCCGGATCCGCGCCGTCCGTGCCCCCGGCACCACTGTGGTACGAGGTCCTGGTACTCACGGTCGCCGCGCTGCTGCTCTTCCTGAGCTATCACCCGGTGGTCAACATGATCTCCCGCCGCCAGGTCATGAACCGCTCCTTCGACCCGCTGCACCTGGTGAACACCTACGGCGCGTTCGGCAGTGTCAGCCGGTTCCGCTACGAGGTGGTGGTCGAGGGCACTCTGGACGCCGAACCGCGTGAGGACTCGGACTGGCGGGAGTACGAGTTCCGGGGCAAGCCCGGGGACACCCGGCACTGGCCGCGCCAGTTCGCCCCGTACCATCTGCGCCTGGACTGGCTGATGTGGTTCGCGGCGCTGTCCCCGGGCTATGCCGGCGACTGGTTCGGCGCTCTGGTGGAACGCCTGCTGGAGAACGACCGCGACACCCTGCGCCTGCTGCGCCGCTCCCCCTTCCCGCCGGACACCCCGCCCCGCTACGTCCGGGCCCGGCTCTTCCGCTACCGCTACACCACCTGGCGCGAGCTGCGGGAGTCGGGCGCGTGCTGGGAGCGGACGTATGTCCGCGAGTACCTGCCACCGACGCGGCTGGCGGCGGTGGCTCGGCGGTCGTGAGCGTCAGTGCGACCGGGTGCGGTAGCGGCTGCGGAACTCGGCCAGCAGTTCGTCGGTCGCCTCGGCCCCGGCACTCACGGCGGCGTGCACGTCGCGGAAGTAGTTCTCGTAGCCGGCCGGGGTGTAGAGGCACAGTGCGCGCGCCGGGACCGGGCCGGCGTTGCGGAAGCCGTGCGGGGTGCCGCGGGTGGCGGCGAGCAGGTGCCCGGGGCCGGCCGTCACCTCGCCGTCCCCGGTGTGGAGCGTCAACTCGCCCTCGAGGACGTAGAAGTACTCGTCGTGTCCGTCGTGCACGTGGGGCCTGGCACCGACGGTGCCGGGGGCGAGGCTGAACTCCTCGAAGGCGAAGTGCCCGCCCGTGTGTTCGCCGGTGAGCCGGAAGAAGTGCGCGACACCGGCGACGTCGATGAGTTCCCCGTCCTCGGGACCGCGCAGCAGCGGGCGGGCGGACGTGTGGGCCTGATGATCGGTCATGTGGCCATTGTGGCCTCACAGACGATAGACGGCGGTGGCGGTGCCCTCGAAGAGGGCCCGGCGTTCCGACCCGCCGAGGCCGGCGGTCAGCTCGGCCGCGGCTTCGTGCACTTCGGTGTAGGTGGCCGCCAGGGTGCACACCGGCCAGTCGGAGCCGTACATCAGGCGGTCGGGGCCGAAGGCCTCCAGGGCCGTGTCCGTGTACGGCCGCAGGTCGGCGGGGGTCCAGGGGGCGGGGCCGGCCTCGGTGACCAGGCCGGAGAGTTTGGCGACGGTGTTGGGGAGGGCGGCGAGTGCCCGCAGGGCGGACGCCCAGGGTTCGTGTGCCCGCGAGGCGATCGGCGGCTTTCCCAAGTGGTCCAGCACGAACGTCAGTTGGGGCAGGCCTGCGGCGGCCTCGGTGCAGGCCGGGAGCTGGTGGGGCAGGACGACCAGGTCGTACACCAGTCCCGCCGCCGCCACGGCCGCGAGCCCTCGCCGTACGTCCTCGCGCAGCAGCCACTTCGGGTCCGGCTCGCCCTGGACCTGGTGCCGGATGCCCTTCAGGAGGGATCCGCCGGGGAGTTCGCACAGCCGGGCCAGTTCGTCGGCCACGTCCGGGCGGGTGAGGTCGGTCCAGCCCACGACGCCCGCGACCAGGTCGTGCCTGGCCGCCAGGGCCAGGAACTCCGGCGTCTCCTGCGGGACGGTGACCGTCTGGACGAGGACCGTACGGTCCACTCCGGCCGCGCGGGCCTCCGGTGCGAGGTCTTCGAGGGTGAAGTCGCGCCTGAGCGGGCTGTGGGCGGGGATCCAGTCCTGGTCCCGTACCGAGAGGTCCCAGACGTGGTGGTGGGCGTCGACGGTCACGGCAGCTCCCAGACGACGGGCAGCCCGGCGTCCGCGCCGCCTTCGGAGTAGTCGTGCACCACGTCGAGCAGTTCGGCCATGCGGGCCTGCCAGGCCACGTTGACCGGCAGCTTCTCCAGCTCGGCGAGCAGGCGGGCGTAGTCCTCGCACTCCAGCAGGTGGAACAGATCGGTGCGGCTGCGCCAGATGGTCCAGGAGGTGGCGCCGGCGGCGCGGATGGCGTCGGTCAGCTCCTTCGGGACCTCGCGGTGGGCCGCCTCGTACGCGGTGATCCGGTCGGTGCGGACCTTGGTGTGCAGGGCGATTCTCATGCGGGGCCCTCCGCTCGGGGCAGCAGTCCGAACTCCCGCAGCTCCTGCCAGAAGTCCGGCGGGACCGGGGCCGCGAACTGGTCGGCGCAGTCGTGGACTTCGTCGGCGCAACGGGGTCCGGGCAGGACGCAGGCCACGGCCGGGTGGGCGGCACAGAAGGCCAGTGCGGCGGCGCGCAGGGTGGTGCCGTGCCGTTCGGCGACCGCCTTCATGCGCAGGGCGCGGTCCAGCACCTCCTGCGGCGCCCGGGTGTAGTCGTACGTCGCCTCGGGGCTCGGGTCCGCCAGCAGGCCCGAGTTGAAGACACCGCCGAGGACCACCGACACCCCGTGCTCGGCGGCCGTGGGCAGCAGTTCGGTCCCGGCGCTCTGGTCGAGCAGGGTGTGCCGACCCGCGCACAGGACCACGTCCACGTCGGTGTCGCGGACGAACCGGGTGAGCATCCCGGTCTGGTTCATGCCCGCGCCGATCGCGCCGACGACGCCTTCGGCGCGCAGCTTCTCCAGGGCCGGGTAGCCCTCGCGGAACGCCTGCTCGGCGTGGTCGTCGGGATCGTGGAGGTACACGACGTCGACCCGGTCCAGGCCGAGGCGGGTGAGGCTCGCCTCCAGGGTGCGGCGGACTCCGTCGGCGGTGAAGTCCCAGACGCGGCGGTGGGTGGCCGGTACGGCGAAACCGTGGGCGAGGTCGTCGCCCGTGCCGTCGGCCGGGTCGAGGCGGCGGCCGACCTTGGTGGAGAGGGTGTAGTGGGCGCGGTCGCACGCCCGCAGGGCCGCGCCGAGCCGGCGTTCGGACAGGCCGAGGCCGTAGTGCGGGGCCGTGTCGAAGTACCGGATGCCCCGCTGCCAGGCGGCGCTCACGGCGTCGTGGGCCTGTTCGTCGTCCAGCGGGGTGTAGAGGTTGCCGAGCGCGGCGGCGCCGAAGCCGAGCGGGGTGACCTCGACGCCGCTGCGGCCGAGCCTCCTCACTGGCCCGCCGGCCTGAGCCGCAGACCCTGCATGCCGCCGTCGACGGCGAGGGCGGTGCCGGTGGTGGCGCCGGACCGGGGGCCGGCCAAGTAGGCGATGGCGCCCGCCACTTCGGCGGCGGAGACCAGGCGTCCGGTGGGCTGGCGGGCCGAGAGGGCGGCGCGTTCGGCGGCCGGGTCGGGGGCCGCGTCCAGCAGCCGGCCGATCCACGGGGTGTCCACCGTGCCGGGGTTCACGCAGTTGACGCGGATGCCCTCGCGGACGTGGTCGGCGGCCATGGCGAGGGTCAGGGAGTACACGGCGCCCTTGGTGGCGCTGTAGAGGGCGCGCCGGGGCAGTCCGGCGGTGGCGGCGACGGAGCAGGTGTTGACGATCGCCGCGTGCGAGGAGCGGCGCAGGTGCGGGAGGGCCGCGCGGGCGGTGCGGACCATGCCGAGGACGTTGACGTCGAAGACGCGTTGCCACTCGGCGTCGTCGTTGTCCTCGACCGTGCCCTGGGCACCGATCCCGGCGTTGTTGACCAGGATGTCCAGGCCGCCGAGGTCCTCGGCGGCCCGCTCGACGGCCGCGCGGACCGAGGCGTCGTCGGTGACGTCGGCGCGGTGGGCGACGAACGGCTTGTCGACGCCCGTCGTGTCCCGGTCGAGGACGGCGACCCGGGCGCCGCGGGCGGCGAGGAGCTCGGCGGTGGCCCGGCCGATGCCGGACGCGCCGCCGGTGACCAGGGCCTTGAGGCCCTCGAAGTCGCTCATGCGGCCTGTCCCTTCTGGGTGGCGGGGGCGGCGGCCCAGTAGGTGCCGCCGGGGAAGGTGTACCGCGCGAGGGACTCCGGGCGCAGGGCGGCGGAGAAGCCGGGTGCGGTGGGCGCGGTGTAGTGGCCGTCACGGACGACGACCGGGGTGACGAAGTGCTCGTGGAGGTGGTCGACGTACTCGATGACCCGGTCCTCGGTGGTGCCGGAGACCGCCAGGTAGTCGAACATCGACAGGTGCTGGACGAGTTCGCACAGGCCGACCCCGCCCGCGTGCGGGCAGACCGGGACGCCGAACTTCGCGGCGAGCAGCAGGATGGCGAGGTTCTCGTTGACGCCGGCGACGCGGACGGCGTCGATCTGGACGATGTCGAGGGCACCCGCCTGGAGCAGCTGCTTGAAGACGATCCGGTTGTGCACGTGTTCGCCGGTGGCGACCTTCACCGGGGCCACGGCGCGGCGGATCACGGCGTGGCCGAGGACGTCGTCGGGGCTGGTGGGCTCCTCGATCCAGTACGGGCCGAACTCGGTGAGGGCCCGGGTCCAGCGGATCGCCTCGTCCACGTTCCAGCGCTGGTTGGCGTCGACGGCGAGCCGGATGTCCGGACCGATGACGGCTCGGGCGACCCGGCAGCGCCGGATGTCGTCGGCGAGGTCGGCGCCGACCTTCAGCTTGATCTGTGTGAAGCCGTCGGCGACGGCCTGTGCGGCGAGCCGGCCGAGCTTGTCGTCGTCGTAGCCGAGCCAGCCCGGGGAGGTGGTGTAGGCGGGGTAGCCGCGCTCCCGCAGCCGCGCCCGCCGCTCCCCGGCGCCTGCTCTGCCCCGCCGCAGCAGGTCCAGGGCCTCCTGCGGGGTGAGCGCGTCCGTGATGTACCGGAAGTCGATCTGCCCGACCAGCCACTCGGGCTCGGCGTCGGCGAGCAGGTGCCACAGCGGTTTGCCGGCCCGTCGGGCGGCGAGGTCCCAGACGGCGTTGACGACGGCCCCGACCGCCATGTGCATCACGCCCTTCTCGGGGCCGAGCCAGCGCAGCTGGCTGTCGCCGATCAGGTCCCGGAAGAGGGAGCCCGGGTCCGCGCACAGCTCGGCCACGTCCCGGCCGAGCACATGGTCCCTGAGCGCGTCGATCGCCGCGACCTGGACGTCGTTGCCCCGCCCGATGGTGAAGACGAACCCGTGTCCCGCGTGCCCGTCGGCGGCGTCGGTGCGCAGCACGACGTAGGCCGCCGAGTAGTCGGGGTCCGGGTTCATCGCGTCGGAGCCGTCCAGCTCGCGCGAGGTGGGGAAACGGATGTCGTGGGTGTCGACCGCGGTGACGCGGGCGGGGGCCTGGGACACGGAAGTCCTTTCCGTCGGCTGTAATGTGATGGCGCGTCAGTCCTGGGCCCGGCCCGTCGTCACGCGGGCGATCACGAGGGCGACGAGGATGATCCCGCCGTAGATGGCCTGGATCCAGAACGAGGGGACCTGGGCGAGGGTGAGCAGGTTCTGTACGACGCCCAGGAGGACGACGCCGGTCAGGGCGCCGGACATGGTGCCCTTGCCGCCGTCCAGGCCGATGCCGCCGATCACCGCGGCCGCGAAGACGGTGAAGATCATGTTCTGGCCCTGGTTGGCGCTGATCGCGCCGACGTAGCCGGTCTGCAGCAGGCCGCCGACGGAGGCGAGCACGCCCGCGACGACGTACACGCCGAGCATGACCCGGTCCACGCGGACCCCGGCCGCGCGGGCGGCGTCCGCGTTGCCGCCGATCGCGTACAGGGCGCGGCCGGTGCGGTGGTACTTCAGCACGAATCCGGCGACCGCGAAGGCGACCGCGGCGAGCCACACCGACAGGGGGACGTTCAGGAAGGTGGTGGTGGCCAGGGAGTAGAAGCTGTCGGGCATGCCGAACAGCGTCTTGCCCTTGGTGGCGCCGACCAGCAGGCCGCGCAGCACGATGAGCATCGCGAGCGTGACGATGAAGGCGTTGAGCCGGAACTTCACGACGAGGACGCCGTTGAAGGCGCCGATGACCGCGCCGGCCACGGGGATCACGAGCAGGGCGAGCGCGGCCGGGAAGCCGGTGCCCCACCCGGACTGGCTCGCGGG
The DNA here is from genome assembly GCF_053598395.1 of Streptomyces sp. NPDC001135. Classification (NCBI taxonomy): domain Bacteria; kingdom Bacillati; phylum Actinomycetota; class Actinomycetes; order Kitasatosporales; family Streptomycetaceae; genus Streptomyces; species Streptomyces sp. NPDC001135. The sequence goes on from NZ_JBSFKD010000015.1 coordinate 53,614, forward strand.
CAGCACCAGCAGGGCGCCGATGGCGGGTGCGATGCCGACCACCGACTCCAGGGACAGGTCGAACCTGCCGGTGATCAGCACGAGGGACTCGGCGAGCACGACCATCGCGAGCGCGGCGGAGGCGCCGAGGATCGAGATCAGGTTCCGCTCCGTGAGGAACGAGTCGTTGACCGCCGCGCCGAGCACCATGAGCAGCAACAGGGCGGGGACCAGGGCGAGTTCACGGGCGCGGCGGAGCAGGACGGTCCGGGGCGAGCGGGCGTCCGGGGTCTTCGCGGGTGCGAGCGGAGGGGCGGCCCGGGTGTCAGCCATGGTCAACTCCTTCGATGGAGGCGATCAGCTCGTGGTCGCGCCAGCCGGCCGGGTGCTCGGCGACGACACGGCCGTGGAAGAGGACGAGGACGCGGTCGCAGCGGCGCAGGTCGTCGAGTTCGTCGGAGACGACGAGGACGGCGGTGCCGTCGTCGCGGGCGCTGTCCATGCGCGCGAGCAGTGACTCCTTGGACTTCACGTCGACGCCGGCGGTGGGGTTGATCAGCACCAGCAGGCGGGGGCCGGCGGCGAGGGCGCGGGCCATGACCACCTTCTGGGCGTTGCCGCCGGACAGGTCGGACACGGGCTGGTCGGGGCCCTCGGCGTGGATGCCGAGGCGGTCGATCAGTTCGGCGGCGAAGCGGCGCCGTGTCCCGGTGGCGACGAAACCGGCCCGGCCGAGCCGGTCCAGCACGCTCAGCGTGGCGTTGTCGCCGATGCTCATGCCGGCCACCAGTCCCTGCTGGTGCCGGTCGCGCGGCACACAGCCGACCCCGGCCCGCAGGGCGGCCCGTACGTCACCGAACGGCAGCCGTACTCCGTCCAGTCGGGCGGTGCCCGCGGTCGGGGTGTGCAGTCCGGCGAAGGACTCGGCCAGTTCGGTCTTGCCGCTGCCGCTGGAACCGGCGAGGCCGACGACCTCGCCGCGGCGGACGGTGAGGTCGACGTTCTCGTACGCCGGTGAGGTGAGCCCGTGCGCCTCCAGGAGCAGGGGCGCACCGGTGTCGGTTCCCCTGCCGTGTGCGGCCTGCTCGGCGACGGACTCCCCTGCCATGGCCTCCACCAGCGCCGCCTTCGGCAGGTCGGCGACGGGGGCCGTGGTGATCCAGCGGGCGTCGCGCAGCACGGTGACCGTCTGGCAGACCTCGTACACCTCCTGGAGATGGTGGGAGATGAAGAGGAAGGTGACCCCGGAGTCCTGCAGGGAACGCATGCGGGTGAACAGCCGCTCGATCTCCCGGTTGTCGAGCTGGGCGGTGGGTTCGTCCAGCACGATGAACCGGGCGCCGAAGCTCAACGCCCGTGCGATCTCCACCATGTGCCGGTCCTCGACCCTGAGGTCGGCCGTGCGCGCCTCGGGTTCGACGCGCACGTCCCAGGTGCCGAGGAGTTCGGCGGCCTCGCGGCGCAGCCGGCGCCAGCTGATGACGCCACGGCCGGTCGGCTGCCGGTTGAGGAACAGGTTCTCGGCGACCGTCAGCTCCGGCACGACGGTCGGTTTCTGGTACACGCAGGCGACCTTGCGGCGCCAGGCGTTCCGGTCGGCGAGCGGCGGCGCGGGCTCGCCGTCGAAGCGGACGGTGCCCGCGTCCGGGGCCTGGAGCCCGGTGAGCACGTGGACCAGGGTGGACTTGCCGGCGCCGTTGCGGCCGACCAGGGCGTGCGACTCGCCGGGCCGGACGGTGAGCCGGCCGTCGGCGAGGGCGAGGGTGGGGCCGTACCGTTTGACGATGCCCTCGGCTTCCACAAGCGGTGTGCTCATTTGACCGTGTTGCCCCACAGCTCGGGGTCGTCGACGTTGGCCCGGGTGACCAGCGGCGCGGGCAACTGGTCCTCCAGGATCCCGCCGGGCAGCCTGACGATCGTGGAGCCGTGGTCGGTCGGGCCGGGCTCGAACGTCTTCCCGGCCATCGCCGCCTTGATGTAGTACAGGCCGTACTTGGCGTAGGCGTCGGCGGGCTGGGAGACCGTGGCGTCGATCTGGCCCTTGCGGATGGCGTCGAACTCCTGCGGGATGCCGTCGTTGGAGACGATGGCGATGTGTCCCTGGTGTCCGGCCGGTTTCAGCAGGTGCTTGGATTTCAGGGTCTGCAGGGTGGGGGCGAGATAGACGCCGCCGGCCTGCAGGTAGATGCCCTTGATGTCGGGGTTGGCGTTGAGGAGTGTGTCCAGCCTGGCGGCGGCGGTGTCGGACTCCCACTTGGCGGGGATCTCCAGCACCTTCAGCTCCGGGTACTTCTTCTTCACGCAGGAGCGGAAGGCCTCGGAGCGGTCGCGGCCGTTGACCGAGGCCAGGTCGCCCATGATCTGCACGACCTTGCCGCTGCCGACGTGCTGTCCGAGGTAGTCGCAGGCCTTCTCGCCGTAGGCCACGTTGTCGGCGCGCACCACCATGGCGACCTTCCCCTTGTCGGGGGCGACGTCCACGGCGACCACGGGCACGCCCTTGCGCTCGGCCTGGTCGAGTCCGGCCTGGATGGCAGCGCTGTCCAGCGGGGCGACGACCAACCCCTTGACTCCCTGGTTGAGTTCGTTGTCGATGTCGGTGATCTGCTGCGACGGGTCGCTGTTGGAGTTGACCGTCTTCAGCACCTCGACGCCCTCGGACCCGGCCATCTTGGGCACGTAGTCGTTGTACGACTGCCAGAACGGCGAGGTCAGCAGCGGTAGGACCACACCGACCCTGCCGGTGCCGCCGCTGCCCGCGCTCGCGGTGTCCTTGGTGCTGCCGCAGGCGGCGAGCACGAGGGAGGCGCCGGCGGCCAGAGCCGTCACGCCGATGATCCGGGACCTGCTGCGCTTCCTGACAGTGCTGGCGGGCATCTCGCGGCTCCTCGTCGAGGGTGTTCGAGCAGACGCCGCATACTTATCAGACCAATAAGCCGCGTCAACACCCTCCTGCAAGGAAAATCCCGAGACTCAGGGCGTAGTGGTCGGACCACTTCGCTGGTTAGACTGCGGCACACCGGGGGAGGGAGGAGTGGCGTGGACGAGGTGGAAGTGCCGCAGAAGGGCACGGTGACCCAGCGCGCCATCGAGGAGATCAAGGCGATGATCGCCGGGGGCCGGCTGGAGCCGGGCCAGCGGCTGCCCACCGAGCGGGACCTCGCCGCGCGGCTGGGCATCTCGCGCAGCTCGATGCGGGAGGCGATCCGCGCGCTGACCGTGATGGGCGTCCTGGAGGCCCGGCACGGCTCGGGGATCTACGTCACCGCACTGGAGGCCGGCGATCTGCTGGAGACCTTCGGGGTGGTCGCGGACCTGTCCCGGGGCGCGCGTCTGGTGGAACTCCTGGAGGTGCGGCGCATCCTGGAGTCGACGGCGACCGCACTGGCCGCCGCGCGCATCACCGAGGACCGACTCGCCTCCGTGGGCGAGCACTTGGCGGCGATGAACGCCACCGACGACCCCGAGGAGATCCTCGCGCACGACCTCGCCTTCCACCGCGAGATCGCCGCCGCGGCGGGCAACGAGACCATGGCAGCGATCCTCGACGGCCTGTCCTCGCGCACCTTCCGCGCCCGCGTCTGGCGCGGCTACCAGGAGGAGGGCGCCTTCACCCGCACCCGCCGCGAACACGCCGCCATCCACCGCGCCCTCACCGCCCGCGACCCGGAGGCGGCACGGGCGGCGGCAGCGGCCCACGTGGGCGAGGTGGAGGAGTGGCTCAGGACGCAGCTGGGGGCCTGACCGGGCCCCTCGGTCAGGCTCCCACCGAGGGCACGGGCGGTTCCGGGCGCCCGCTCTGCGCCTCGGACCACGCGCGCAGCTCGTTCGCGCCGACCTCCTCGACCACCGACTGCAGCGCCTGCCGGGCCGCCGCGTCACGTTCCGTCTCGGGCAGGAGCAGGTAGCGGTCGAGTGCCCGGCGCAACGACTCCCGCGCCTGCGCCGCCAGCACCCAGCGCGAGCCGGCGCCGTACAGCTGGCGCAGGCCGGTGAAGAAGACGGCCCCGCCCGCGATCAGCGCGGTCAGCCAGGCGGGGGCGTGCAGGCCGGCCGCCACGACCGTCACCGACGTGGTGAGGAGAGCGCCGAGCTCGGTGACGTGGTGCAGCCGCCTGGCCCGGGCGCAGGTCCTCGTGTAGAACGCCACGTCCCGGCGGACGAGGGCCAGCAGGGGATCCGGCTCCGCGGCCCAGGAACTGTCGGGGACCCTTCTTCGCCTCATCGGCACATCATCGCGGCTGGGCCCGCGCCGGGGAAAGCCCCGGGGTGGGCGAGGACAGCCGTACCGGGTGCCCTCGCCCACCCCGGGTTCACGCCCTGCGCAGTCTCAGGGTCACCAGTTCGAACGGTCGCAGCCGTACGGTCACACGGTCGCCGTCCCGCGTCGGCGGCTCGGTGTCGCCGCCCGGGCGCTCCAGCAGGTCCGTCACCGTGACGTCCGCGCACGCGAAGCCGGCCGTGAGGGTGGCCCGGGCACGGCCGCCGTGGGCCTCGTGGAAACGGACCACCACGTCACCGCTGCCGTCGTCGGCGAGCTTGACCGCCGTGATCACGACGGCGTCGTTGTCGACGGTGACCAGCGGGGTGACCTCACGGGAGCCGGTCAGGTGCCGTTCGGGCAGGTTGACGCGCCAGCCCTCACGGACCGCGTCGGCGATCGACGCGCCGGGGACCAGGGCGTGCCGGAAGCGGTGGACGCCCTGGTCGGTCTCGGGGTCGGGGAAGCGCGGGGCCCGCAGGAGGGAGACGCGCAGCGTGGTCGTCGTACCGCGGTCGCCCCCGGTGCGCACCGTGCGCGTCACATCGTGGCCGTACGTCGAGTCGTTGACGACCGCCACGCCCCAGCCGGGCTCCTCCAGGTGGACGAATCGGTGGTTGCACGCCTCGAACTTGGCCGCCTCCCAGGAGGTGTTGGTGTGCGTCGGCCGGAAGACGTGCCCGAACTGGGTCTCGGACGCGTAGCGTTCGGCGTGCAGGTCGAGCGGGAAGGACAGCTTCAGGAACTTCTCCGTCTCGTGCCAGTCGACCTCCGTGTCCAGCACCAGGCGCCGCTCCCCCGGCGGCAGGGACAGCACCTGGGTGACGCGGGAGTCGCCGAAGGAGCGGACGATCCGCACCGAGACCCCGTCCTCGCCGGCGCTCACCTCGTCCGCGTCCGTGAGGTCCGTGACCGTGTTCCGGTAGAACTCGTCCACGTCCCAGGCGTCCCACATGTTCGGGAAATCGGGGTGCAGCTGGAGGAGGTTCGCGGCGCCGCCGGGGGCGATCGTCTCCCGGTCGGCCCCGATGTCGTGGGCGGAGACGACCAGGCCCCGGGCGTCGATCTCGATCCGCAGCAGGCCGTTGTCCAGAACGTGTCCGCCGTCCGGACGCGGCACGAGCGTCGTCGCACCGTCCGTGTGCGGCGTTGCCGCACCTGCGGCGGGCACACCGGTGCGGGGGTGCGGGGCCGCGTTGAAGACGAGAGGGACCGTGCCCTCGCCCGCCAGGGCACGCTGGGCGCCCTCGATGATCCCGTTCAGCTCGGCGGCGATCCGCTCGTACGTCGCCCGGGCCTCACGGTGCACCCAGGCGATCGAGGAGCCGGGCAGGATGTCGTGGAACTGGTGCAGCAGGACCGTCTTCCAGATGCGGTCCAACTCCTCGTAGGGGTAGGCGGACCCGGTGTGTACGGCGGCGGTGGCCGCCCACAGTTCCGCCTCCCGGAGCAGGTGTTCGCCGCGCCGGTTGCCCTGCTTGGTCCTCGCCTGGCTGGTGAGGGTGGCGCGGTGCAGTTCGAGGTAGAGCTCGCCGGCCCAGACCGGGGCGTCGGGATACTCGGCCTCGGCCTTCTCGAAGAAGGTGCGGGGTGTTTCCCAGACGACGGTCGCCGAGCCTTCCAGGTCGCGCAGCCGGGCCGCCTTGGCGACCATCTCGCGGGTCGTGCCGCCGCCTCCGTCGCCCCAGCCGGTGGGCGCCAGCGAGTGCCGGGCCCGGCCCTTGTCCTTGAAGTTCCGTGCCGCGTGGGCGATTTCACCGCCCTTCATGGAGCAGTTGTAGGTGTCGACGGGCGGGAAGTGGGTGAAGATCCGGGTGCCGTCGATGCCCTCCCACCAGAAGGTGTGGTGCGGGAACGTGTTCGTCCGCGACCAGGAGATCTTCTGCGTCAGCAGCCACTTCGATCCGGCGGCTTTGATGATCTGCGGCAGGCCCGCGGCGAAGCCGAAGGTGTCGGGCAGCCAGGCCTCCTCGTTGTCGATGCCGAACTCGTCGAGGAAGAACCGCTTGCCGTGCACGAACTGCCGGGCCATCGCCTCCGAGCCCGGCATGTTGGTGTCCGACTCCACCCACATCCCGCCGGCCGGCACGAACCGCCCCTCGGCGACGGCCTTCTTCACCCGCGCCCACACCTCGGGCCGGTGCTCCTTCACCCACGCCCACTGCTGGGCCTGGGACATGGCGAACACGAACTCCGGCTCGTCCCCGATCAGCGCGGTCATGTTGGAGGCCGTACGGGCCACCTTGCGCACCGTCTCGCGCAGCGGCCACAGCCACGCCGAGTCGATGTGCGCGTGCCCGACGGCGCTGATCCGGTGCGCGGAGGGTACGGCGGGGGCCGACAGGACACCGGTGAGCCGCTCCCGGGCCCGGTCCGCCGTGCCGTTCACGTCCTGCAGGTCGACGGCGTCGAGGGCCCGCTCGACGGCGCGCAGGACGTCGTACCGGCGCGCGGCGTCCACGGGCAGCTCGGCCATCAGCTCGCCGAGCACCTCCAGGTCCATGACCAGCTGCCACACCGACTCGTCGAAGACGGCGAGATCCATGCGGGTGAGGGTGTACTGCGGCTCGCTGCCGGCCGTCTCCCGGTCGCCGAGGTGCGTGGGCAGGAACGGGTGGTAGTCCAGGATGACCGGGTTGGAGGCGGCCTCGATGTGCAGGCGCACCTCCTCGCCGCCCTCGGCGGGCGCGGCGATGCGCACCCACTGGTTGCGCGGGTTCAGGCCCTTCACCGGGGTGCCGTCGGGCCGGTGGACCAGGCCCTCGCACTGGAAGCCGGGCATGTTCTCGTCGAAGCCCAGATCGAGCAGGGCCTCCACGGTCCGCCCGGCCCAGGCCCGGGGCACGGTCCCGGTCACCCGGAACCAGCTCGTGCCCCAGGGAGCGCCCCAGCGGGCGCCGACCCGGATCGGTTCCGGCTCGGCGGCGAGCCCTTCCGCGACCGGCACCGGCTCGCCGGGCGCATGCCACACCGCGACCTGGAGCGGCACGGACTCGGGGTGGACGGCGGGGCGGATGCGTTCGTCGAGGACGCGCCTGAGGCGGGCTTCCACCAGAGTGCGGTCGTCATGCATGCGGGGTGCTCCCTGCGGGTTCCGGGTGGTTGCGGTTCCGGTGGCTGCGGTTCCGGGTGCTCACCAGGCGTGGGTGACGGTCACGGGGGTCGAGGCGTTGTAGAGCTCCCCCACCGTGCGCAGTTCGAACCGTGCGAGGCTCTCTCCCTGTTCGGGCCGCAGGCCGGTGAGACAGAAGGCGCGCTGGCAGGTGCCACCGAGGAATCGGCGGGTGCCGTCGGGCAGGAGGCGGTGCAGCTCGTAGTGGCGGACGGCGCCCCGGGCGGCGTCCCAGGCGAGGCGGAGGTCGCCGCCGCTCGCGGCGGTCACGCGGGCGCCCTTGGGGGCGGCGGGGGCGGTGACGGCGTCCCGGACGGCGAGGCCGCCCAGGCGCCAGCGCACCGGTCCCTCGGCGGCGGTGAGCCGGACACCGAGGGCGCGCACGGTCCCGGACAGCCCGGTGAGCGGCACGCTCACGGTCTGCCACCCGTTGACCGCGTTCACCGGCAGATAGGTGTACGGCGGCGTCGCCCCGGGCCTGCTGGGCTCGGCCGTGGCGACGGCGAGCTCGACGTTCACAGCACCCGCATCGGTCCGGAACGTCAGCTCGACAACCGTGTTCACACCGATCGGCAGCCGGGTCGCGTACAGGTCCACCACCACGGGTTGATCCAGTTCACCGTCCACCAGCACACTGCTCCCGCCCCGCCACGCATCGGCGAAGTCGAAGGAGACCGCCGGCCGCTCCCCCGCCGTACGCACCACCCACCGCCGCGCCGGCAGCCGGTCCTGGAGTCCGAGGTGGCTCCAGGCCGCGTCCGAGGTGACCGTCCCCCGCTCGTACCAGCGCAGTCCGTGCCCGGTGTTGAACACGGTGGCGAACGGCAGCGAGGTCACCGTCGAGCGGTCGGCGACCGACACCGCCGGCGCCCGCCACGGATCGCTCGCGTCCGGACGGGACGGGTCCAGCGACCGCCCGGTCCAGAACCGGTCGTCGGCGGCGTGGAAGTCCTCGGGGGTGCGCCGGCCGGCGGGCAGGTGGTTGCGGGTCCACTCCGGGCGGTAGAGGCCGATCGAGGTGACGTGCGGCGTGCCGGCCGGCACGATCGCGTCCCAGTCCACGGACGTACCGGTCCCGTTCGACTCGACGTCGACGCCCGCCCACAACTCGTACCGGCCGCGGCCGAGCCGGCCGGCCTCCGTGCCGGAGGCCGCGAGCGTGGCCGCGCTCCACCGGAAGTCCACGAACATGTCGTCGGCGGCCTGGAAGAACGCCTGGTTCTGGCTGTTCAACGCGCCCTGCCAGCCGACGGTGCCGTTCACGGTCATCGCGTCGTACCAGGTCACCCGCTGCCCCTTGGCCGCCGCGCGCGCCTTCAGGTCCTTGACGAAGCCGAGCACGGCCTGCCCCAGCGCGGTGTTCCCGCCACCCGTCTCGGCGTTCAGGAACCAGCCGTCGAAGCCGTACGCCGCCGCGACCGCGACGAGTTGCGCGGCGAGGGGGTGATGTCCCGCGGCGTCCTTCTGCACCAGGTCCCGGGTCCACCGCAGCTGGCCGCCGTACGCCACCGGGGGCAGGAAGACGGTGCCCAGCACCGGCACGCCGTGCCGGTGGGCCGCGTCCACGACCGGCGCGTTGGGCGCGAGGATCAGGCCCTCGCCGGCCGAGCCGCCCCAGAAGACCAGCTCGTCGAGGTAGGCCCAGTGGGTGAGGGCGTAGGAGTCGGCGGTGGCCGAGCCCTGGGAGGGGTTGCTCGACGTCGGTGCGAAGGAGACCAGGGCCTGGATGCGGGCCTGGCCCGAGCGGGCGGTGGGGTTCGCCGGGGTCGGGGTGAAGCGGGCGGCGAGCGGCACGGACGCGGCGTTGAAGGCGAGGTCGGGGTCGTCGGCCGCGCGCCAGCTCTTCAGGCTGCGCCAGGTGATGCCGCTGCCCGGGCTGCCGGAGGGCAGCGAGTCCGGGTACCAGTAGGAGGCGTACGGCGGGGTCACGGCGGCCTTGGGGCGGGTGGCCGCCCGTGCGGGCACGGGGAGCAGGGCGGCGGCGCCGGCGAGGAGGACGGTGCGTCTGGCGGGGTTCACGAGCGGGTGCCTCCGGGTGGTGTGGGGAGTACCTGGTCGGGAGTGACGACTTCGGTGATGCCGCGCGCGGCGAGGTGGTCCTTGTCGTCCGTGCGCGTGTCCAGGACGGTGGTGGGGCGGGCGCCGTCGGCGACGAGCCGGAAGAAGGCGTCGAAGACGGCTCCGCCGGGGGCGCAGCGGGAGCGGCGGCCCGGATCGCCGGGGACGACGAGGGCCGTCGTGCGGACGGCGGGGGCCGCGTGCGGCCGGCGTGCCGCCTCGGCCAGGACGCGCGCGGTGTCCTTGGGCCGCCGGCCGTCGGTGAACAGACCGAGGCCGTACTCGAGTTCGGGGAAGTCGGCGAGGTCGCGCGAGACGTCGTGGGAGCACCACCAGGTGACGCCCCACAGGTCGGGACAGTCGAGGAGGTGGGCGACGGTCGCCTCGGCGAAGGCGGCGGCGTGCTCGGCGGGCACGAGCGGCGCGGGTGCGCCGACCTCCTGCAGCCACACCGGCCGGTGGGGGGTGTCCGCCCAGGCCTTGCTCAGTTCGGCCAGGTAGGCGGCGTGGTGTTCGGCCGGCACGGAGGTACGGCCGTGCCGCTGGGCGGTGCCGTTGAACACCCAGGAGTGCACGGCGGTGACGTCGCCGAGGCGGGCGGAGTGGCCGGGGGTGAAGGGCTGGTCGTCCTGGTACCAGGCGGCGTCGTAGGAGGCGTGCAGGTGGAGCCGGCCCGGGGCGCCCTCGGCGCAGGCGGCCAGCATCCGTACGAGCCACCGCTCGGCCTCCTCGGCGGTGATGCGGTCGGGGTCGGGGTGGGGTCTGGCGGCGAACTGGTTGACCTCGTTGCCGACGGTCATGCCGATGAAGTGGGGCCGGTCGGCGAGGGCGGCGGCGAGGGTGCGCAGGTAGGCGGCCTGGCCGTCGACGACGTCCGGGTCGGTGAAGAGGTTGCGCCGGTGCCAGGTGCGCGTCCACGCGGGCAGGAAGTCGAAGCTGCTCAGGTGGCCCTGCAGTCCGTCCACGTTGACGTCGAGACCCCGTTCGGCGGCAGCGTCGGCGAGGGCCACCAGCTGCTCGACGGCGCGCGGGCGGATCAGGGTGCGGTTGGGCTGGAAGTAGGGCCACAGCGGGAAGACACGGATGTGGTCGAGGCCGAGTGCGGCGATCGCGTCGAGGTCGGCGCGCACGGAGTCGAGGTCGAAGTCGAGCCAGTGGTGGAACCACCCTTCGCTCGGGGTGTAGTTGACGCCGAAGCGCACGGCAGGAGGCATGGAGTGTCCTTGTGGCGTACGGATGGTCAGCCCTTGACGGCGCCCTCGCCGACCCCGCGGAAGAAGTACCGCTGGAGGCAGGCGAACAGGGCGATGAGCGGGGCCACGGCGATCACGGTGCCCGCGGCGACCAGGCGTTCGTCGTCGGCGAAGGTGCCGTGCAGGTAGTTGAGGCCGATCGTCAGGGTGAACCGGGACGGGTCGCTGAGCACGATCAGCGGCCACAGGAAGTCGTCCCAGGCGCCCATGAAGGCGAAGATCGCGACGACGGCCACCGTCCCCTTCACCGAGGGCAGGGCGACGCGCAGGAACCGCTGCCAGACGTCGGCGCCGTCGACGTAGGCCGCCTCCTCGATCTCGTACGGCAGGTTACGGAAGGCGCCCCGCATCAGCAGCACGTTCATCGCGCTTACCGCGCCGGGCAGCACGACGCCGACGAGGGTGTTGTTCAGGCCGAGTTCGCGCATGGTGGTGAACTGGGCGATGACGATGCCCTCGACGGGCACGAGCATCGCCAGCACGAACACCAGCGTGGTCACGCGCCGGCCGCGAAAACGCAGCCGGGCCAGGGCGTACCCGGCGAGGGCCGAGCCGACGCAGTTGGTGACGACGTTGGCGGTGGCGACCTTCAGGGAGTTCAGGGCGTAGTCCCAGACGGGGATGGTGTCGGCGACGCGCGTGTAGTTGTGCAGGGTCGGGTGAGCGGGCAGGAAGCTCGGCGGTGAGCTGTAGATGTCCTCCGTGGGTCCCTTCAGGGAGGTGGCCAGCTGCCACAGGAACGGGCCGACGGTCAGCGCGAGGACGGCGAGGAGCAGCAGGTAGCGCCAGACCAGCTCGCCGGCGCGGACACGGCGGCCGTCCTGGTCGGTGACGCGCGGCTCCCGCTCCGGGGCGGGGGTCCCCTCGGGCCGTACCCTCTCCAGGACGCTCACGACTCCTCCCCGCGGTCGGCGCGCAGCACGAGCAGCATCAGCGCGACGGTGACGGCGAACACGACGACCGAGAGGGCGGAGGCGTAGCCGACGCGGCCGGTCAGGCCGGTGCCGGTGCGCTGGACGAGCATGACGAGGGTGGTGTCCTCGCCGGCCGGGCCGCCGCTCGGGCCGGCCATCAGGTACACCTCGGAGAACACCTTGAAGGCGGCGACCGAGGAGAGCGCGGCGACCAGCACCATGGTGGAGCGCACGGCCGGCACGGTGACCGAGAGGAAGCGGCGCACCGGTCCGGCGCCGTCCACGGCGGCGGCCTCGTGCAGCTCACGTGGCACGTTCGCGAGTGCGGCGAGGTAGATGATCATGTAGTAGCCGAGGCCCTTCCACACCGTGACGGCCATGGCGCTCAGCAGGAGCAGCCACTGGTCGCTGAGGAACCCGATCCGGCCGATTCCGACGGTGTCCAGCAGCGAGTTGACCAGGCCGCGTTCGTCCAGCAGCCACACCCAGATCAGCCCGACCACCACGATCGAGGCGACGACCGGGGTGTAGAAGGCGGAGCGGAAGAAGGTGATGCCGGGGATGTTCTTCTGCACCAGCAGGGCGAGCAGCAGCGGCAGGACGACGAGGGCGGGTACGACTCCGACGATGTACAGCGTGCTGTTGCGCAGGCCGGTCCAGAACATGTCGTCGTGCAGCAGCTCGCGGAAGTTGGCCAGGCCCACGAAGTGGCCGGGGAGCAGGGTGCGGCGGTCGGTGAAGGAGTTCACCAGGGTGGAGACGAACGGGTAGAGCACGAAGGCGCCGGTGACCAGCAGCCCCGGCGCGGCGAACAGCCAGGGACTGAAGGGCAGTTGACGCCTGATGCGGAGGGGGGCTGCCATGCCGGTCAGCCCTGCGCCAGGAGGCGGTTGGCGGCGTTGACAGCGTTGTCGAGGGCCTGCCGGGGGCTCTCCTTGCCCTGCAGCGCCTTGGCGACCTCGTTGCGCAGCGCGGTCTTCATCTGGTCGCTGAACAGCACGGGCGTGTAGTTGACCGCGGTCTTCAGGGACTTGGCCGCGGCGATGCGCACCCGGGTCTCGTCGGTGCCGTCCTCCTTGGTGAAGTACGGGTCGTTCAGGGAGCCGGCGGTGCTCGGGAAGATGGCGACCTTCCTGGCGAACGACATCTGGTTCCGCGCGTCGGTGACGAAGTGGGCGAAGGCCACGGCGGCCGGGGTGTGGTGGGTGCGGGAGTTGACCATCACCCCCATCACGTACATGTTGACGTGCCCGGTGCTGGTGATCTGGTCGGTGATGCCGATGTTCCTGTAGAGGCTGGGCGCGTTCTTCTTGAAGTTGCCGAGGTCGAGGGCGCTGCCGGGGTTCATGGCGACGGCCCGGGTGAGGAACTTCTTGCCGGAGGACTCCGGCGTCGCGGTGAGCGCCTGCGGGTCGAGGGCCCCCGCGTCGTACAACTGCTTGTACCTGGTGAGGAGTTCGACTCCCTTGGCGTCGTTGAAGGCGAAGGCGGTGCCCTGCTTGTTCATCAGGGTCACGCCGTAGCGCCCGAAGTCCTCGATGGTGGGCACGCTGGCGAGGGTGGCGACCTTGCCGCCGCTCTTCTTCGCCATCTGCAGGGCGTCGGCGAAGAGTTCGCCGTATGTCTTCGGCGGCCGGTCGGGGTTCAGCCCGGCCTGGGCGAACAGTGCCTTGTTGTAGAAGAGCGGACCGGTGTTCAGGTACCAGGGGAAGGCGTACGTGCCGCTCATGCCGGGCACCTGGTGGCCGGCCCAGGCCCCGTCCAGGTACTCGGATCTGTACTGGGCCGCGGCCTTGTCCAGGTCGAGTGCGAGCCCGGCCCTGGCGAGCGGGGCGACCAGGTCCGGGGAGACGTTGACGACGTCGGGCAGGGTGCCGCCGCCGGCGTCGGCGCTGAGCTTGTCGGGGTAGCCCTCGGCGGGCTGGTCGACCCACTTCACCTGAGTGCCCGGGTACTTCTTCTCGAAGTCGGTTATGAGGCCCTCGAAGTACGACTTGAAGTTCGCGCGCAGGTTCCAGGTCTGGAAGGTGATGTGGCCCTCGATCTTGCCCGAGGCGTCGGTCGAGCCGCCGTCGTCGTCGCCCGAGCCGCAGGCGCTCAGCGGCAGGACGAGGGCGAGGAAGGCGGCAGCGGCGAGGACTCTGCGGGATGTGGGCACGGTGACACGGCTCCCTTGCGGTGTCGGCGGCTGTGATGCCAGCGACCCTGCCCGGGCCGTTCGGGGAAAGTCAATGCACGGTTCCCAGCTAAAGAAATCCGCTCTTCATTAGTCCAGGTCAGAGCCGTCCCCGGCGAGATCTTGCCCGTGTCACTAATGCGCTTTAGGGTCAGCGTACTCAAGCGCATTAGCTGTTTGACGAGACGAGGGATGACATGGCGTCGAAGCGATCACCGGCGCGCCGGCCGACGATGAAGGACATCGCGCGCCGCGCCGGAGTCTCCGAGAGCGCGGTCTCCTTCGCCCTCAACGACCGCCCCGGCGTCTCCGAGAGCACCCGTGCCCGGGTCCGGCGGGTCGCGGAGCAGCTGGGGTGGCGGCCCAGCGCGGCGGCCCGCGCCCTGTCCGGCGAGGGCGCGGCCACGGTCGGCTTCGTGCTGGCCCGGCCGGCGGACACACTGGGCGTCGACTCCTTCTTCCTCCAGCTCGTCTCCGGCATCCAGGAGGTGCTGGCCGAACGCCACCTGGGCCTGCTGTTCCAGGTGGTGGAGGACGTGGCCGACGAGTGCGCGGTGTACCGGCGCTGGTGGGCCGAGCACCGGGTGGACGGCGTGCTGGTGGTCGACCCGCGCGCCGAGGACCCGCGTCCCGGCCTGCTGGACGAACTCGGGCTGCCCGCCGTGGTGATCGGCGGCGCACCCGACGAGCGTCACCCCGGGCTGTCCACCGTCTGGGCGGACGACGCGGGCGCCATGGCTTCCGTGGTCGACGAGCTGACGGCACTCGGCCACCGCCGGATCGTCCACATCGCCGGGCTGCCCGGCCTCGCGCACACCCAGCGCCGCATCCGGACCCTGCGCGCCGAGGCCGACCGGCGCGGACTGAGCGAGGTCCGCTCGGTCACCACCGACTACTCGGACGCGGAGGGCGCGGCCGTGACCCGCTCCGTACTGCGCACCGCCCCTGCCCCGACGGCCCTGATCTACGACAACGACGTGATGGCGGTGGCCGGTGTCTCGGCAGCGGCCGGACTCGGCTACGCGGTACCGGAGGACGTCTCCGTCGTCTCCTGGGAGGACTCGGCCCTGTGCCGCATGGTCAAACCCTGGCTCTCCGCCCTCTCCCGCGACAGCGCGGAGTTCGGGCGCACGGCGGCACGGGAGCTGACGGCCCTGCTGGACGGGGGTTCCGCGCGGGCCGTGCGCGTACCGGTACCGCGCCTGACGGTACGGGGCAGCACGGCTGCGGCCCGGCAGGTGTGAGGGCTCGCCGGCCCCCCGGTGCGTGTGTACGGCCTTCCCAGGGGCTGCGCCGAGACCCTGGTCCAGCGCCGCGCGGGTGGTCCGGCCCGGCGGGCGGTCTCAGGGCGACGATCGGTACAGCCCGAACTCCGCGACGTGCACGGCGGCCCGGGCCGCCGTGACCCGCAGCCGCCATCTCCGGGCCCGTACCGGCGACGCCGGCGGCAGGATCCTGCTCGCGCCCCGCGGCGGGCTCCGCCCGCCGGGGCCGCAGCGGGTTCGCGCTGCCGCCCGGTCACCTCGACGCCCGGTTGCGGCGGCACACTGTCCCTGAGCCGGGTTCGCGTCCTCGGTGACGAGCGACGTCTTCGCCGGTTCGATGCCGTTCACAGGGTCGCCAGGGCCGAGACCCGCCGGTGGCGGCGGGCACCGTGCCCGCCACCCGGCGCTCGGCGCCGCGGCGGGCCCGAGCGGTCCGGACCTTCTCCCGCCGCGCTCAGCCATGCCATGCCACCTTGAACACCCAGGCGTGGCTGCCCGCCTTCCGGGCCGCCTCGGGTACGTCGATCACCAGCGCGCCCCTGCGCACCGTCCAGGTCAGGGGCCGGTCGTGGCCGAGCATCGTGACCGTGTCGCCGGCCCGGACCGGCACCGGGGCCTCGACGGTGAGCTTCGGGCCGGGCGCGGCGAGGGAGTGGATGTAGAAGGCCTCGTCCGGGCGGACGGTGAACCGCAGGTCCTCGCCGAGCTGGGCCGTCCGCGACCAGTACGTGGTGTCGTAGACCGCCTCCCCGTTGGTCTTCAGCCACTGTCCCGTCTCCCGCAGACGGGTCTGCATGATCTCGGGGATCGTGCCGTCGGCGCGCGGGCCGATGTCGAGCAGGAAGTTGCCGTTCTTGGAGACGATGTCGACGACATGGTGCACGATCTCCTCCGCGGTCATGTAGGCGGAGTCGGGGGTCGCCCGGTTGTAGCCGTAGCTGAACGGGTCAAGGCCCCTGCTGGCCTCCCACTTGGCGACGACGGTGGTGTCGTACGTCGTGTACTCGGGGGTCGTGAAGTCGTGGAAGGCGATGCCCGAGCGGTCGTTGACCGTGACGTCGATCGGGCGGGCGCGGTTCTTCGCGTGGTTGAAGTACTCGGCGAGGACGGGGACGCTGTCGTTCACGCCGCCGATGTCGCACCAGATGACCTCCGGGTCGTAGCCGTGGATCAGTTCGAGCAGCTGGCGGGCCTGGTAGTCGTGGACGTAGTCCTTGCCTGCCGTGTAGCCGGTGTACGGGAGCGGCTGGAGGGTGTAGGGGTTGCGCGGGGCGTGGCCCATCCAGGGGTTGTCCGGGTTGAACCACTCGGGCATGGAGAAGTACAGGCCCCGGTGGAGTTCGGGGGCGTAGCGCCGGGAGGCGTCGAAGAGTGCGCGCACCAGGTCCCGCTTCGGCCCCATCGCCACCGCGTTGCGGTTGGAGACCTTGGTGTCCCACAGGGCGAAGCCCTCGTGGTGCTTGGAGGTCAGGACGTGGTACTGGGCGCCCGCGTCGCGGAACAGTTCCACCCAGGCCCGCGGGTCGAACCGCTCGGCGGTGAAGCGGGGGATGAAGTCGTCGTAGGCGAAGTCCTCGCCGTAGGTGCTCCGGTGGTAGGCGTACGTCGGGTTGGCCGGGTCCTGCATCTGGTCCCAGTACCACTCGGCGTACTGCTTGCCGACCGGGGCCCAGGCGGGCACCGAGTAGACACCCCAGTGGATGAAGATGCCGAACTTGGCTCCCTGGAACCAGTACGGCGCCTGGTGGGCGGAGAGGGAGGTCTCGGTGGCGTCGTAGTCGGCGGTGCCCAGGGTCAACGGCGCCCGGCCGGCCGCCGCTTGGGCGCCGCGGCCGGTGACCCGTACCGTGCCGTCCCGACGGGTGCCCGGCGGTGTGCCGGGGCGGTTGCGGACGCCGATGCGGACGCGGGCCTGCTCACCGGGGTCGAGGCGGCGGATGCGGGCGGGCCGGACCGTGCGGGCGCCCGGGGCGTCCACGGTCACCGACACCTCGTCCGCGGCGAGTACGGCGACGGTGCCCGCGTTGACGACCGTGGCCTCCACGCTCTGCGCCCCGGACGGTTCGAGCAGGGAGGGCGTGGAGTGCGGGGCGCGCAGGGCCAACGCCCGTCCGTCGGCCGCGGGTTGCAGGGTGAGGGCGAAGACGTGCAGGGACGCCTCGTTCGCCTGGGCCGGGTGGGTGACGGGGAGAGTGAGGGCGACCGCCTCCCGGCGCGGGTCGATCCAGACCTCGCCCACACCGATGCCGACCGGGTGCTCGTCCCTGCCGCCGTCGGGACGGTAGCGGTAGGGCACCGACAGCGGGCCGCCCGCGGCGTACCAGTCCGAGCCGCCCAGGCCCGCGGTCGTGGTGGTGCCGTCGGCGTAGTGGACGGTGGCCCTGCCGGAGGCGTTGCCGTAGCTGGCGGCGGTGAGGAAGAAGGCCGACAGATAGCGGCCCCGGGGCAGGTCGATGCGCTGGCCGAGGGCGACGACGTTGTTGTGGGTCCCGGCGGTGGGGGCGGGGAACAGGAAGGGCACGCCGTCCACCTCGGTGCGGCCGGTGGGGAGTTCCTCGCCGGGGAAGGTGTAGCCGGAGCCGTCGAAGTCGCCGCCGCGTGCGGAGGCGGTGTCGATGCCGTCGTTGTCGTACAGGGCGTCGAGCGGGACGGGCACCGGGTCGGGCACGGCGGCCCACGGTCCCTGCCGGTCGGCGGCCCGGGCGGGTGTCGTGCCGGTGAGGGGCAGGGCGGCCGCGGCGGTGGCGCCCGCTGCCGCACCCAGGATCAGACGTCTGGGACACATGCTCATGAGCGGCTCCCATTGACTCCGATTCATCGGATCTCTGATGATTGTGTGGGGCTGAGGGGCTGTCAACGGGTCTGCGCCGGGCTGAATTTCACGCAATGGTCGGACGACCGAAGCGTAGGTGGGGACGGCCTCTCGACGTGCGCGGTCCGGACGTGCACAGTTCTCCCTGCGTCCTGATTCGTACCAGCGAGTAGCCGACGACCGACGAAGGAGTGCCCGTGGGTGACTGGGCCGGGCGGACCGCCGCCGAGACAGCCGCCGCCGTGCGCGAGAAGCGCGTGACGCCCCGTGAGGTGGTGGCCGAGCACCTCGCGCGGATCGAACGGCTCGACCGGCGGTTCGAGGCCTTCCGCAAGGTGCGGGCCGAGGCGGCGCTCGCCGAGGCGGACGAGGTGGCCGCCCGCGCCGATCTGGCCGAACTGCCGCTCGCGGGCGTGCCGGTGGCCGTGAAGGACAACCTCGCGGTGCGCGGCGAGTCCCACCGTGACGGCTCCGCCGCCACCCCCGACACCCCGGCCGTCGAGGACCATGTCACGGTGGCCCGGCTGCGGGCGGCCGGCGCGGTGGTCGTGGGCCTGACGAACGTGCCCGAGCTGTGTGTCTTCGGCACGACGGAGGGGCCGTACGGGACCGCGCGCAACCCGTGGGACAGCTCCCGTACGGCGGGCGGCTCGTCCGGCGGCAGCGCGGCCGCCGTGGCCGCGGGACTCGTCCCGCTCGCGCTCGGCAACGACGGGATGGGCTCGCTGCGCATCCCGGCCGCGAACTGCGGTCTGGTCACGCTGAAGCCGGGGCACGGGGTGGTGCCGGCCGGGATCGGCAACGCCGACTGGTTCGGTATGGCGGAGAACGGCCCACTGGCCACCACGGTCGAGGACCTGCGGCTGATGCTGGAGGTCCTGGCCGACACCACGGTCGCCCGCACGGAGGAGCCCGGGCCCCGGCGGATCGCCGTGGCCCTGCGCAGCCCGCTCCCCGGAGTCGGTGTGAGCAGGCCGTACACGACCGCGGTCCGGGAGGCGGCCGGGGTGCTGATGCGGGCCGGGCACTACGTACGGCGGGCCGAGCCGCCGTATCCCCTCTCGCTGGGCGTGACCGCGCTGCGGCACTGGACGGCCGGCACCGCCGCGGACGCCGAGGGCCTGGACCGGACGCGGCTGGCCCGGCGGACCCGGGTGCACGCGGCGGTGGGCCGGCGGTTCGTCCGCTCGGTACGCACGGGCGACGGCCGGGAGCGGCTGCGCGCCCGGCTGACGCCCTTCTTCACCGAGTACGACGTCCTGCTCACCCCGGCCCTGGCCCGCCGGTCCCCCGCGGCCGGCCCGTGGCACGAACGCGGTTGGCTGCACAATGTCCTGGCCAACACCGCGTACTCCCCGTTCACCCCGCCCTGGAACCTGACCGGCTGGCCCGCGATGTCGGTCCCGTCCGGCACGCTGCCCTCGGGCGCCCCCTGCGCCGTACAGCTCGTGGCCCGCCCGGGTGCGGAGGCCGTCCTGCTGGAGCTGGCCGCGGAACTGGAACGGCTGCGCCCCTGGCGGCGGACGGCACCGGTGACGGATCGGGCGGAACACACCCCTACACGAGTGACCGGTACATGATGTGCAGGCCCACTCTGCCGTGACGGGGGTGGTCGAAGGCGTCCGGGACCGTGCCGAGGACGGTGAAACCGAGGGAGGTCCACAGGGCGACGGCGGGGTTCGTCTCGACCACGGCGTTGAAGACCATCGCGCGGTAGCCGTGGGCCCTGGCCTCGGCCAGGACGTGTCCGGCGAGGGCGCGTCCGACGCCCTCACCCGTGCGGTCCGGGTCGACCATGAAGCCGGCGTTGGCGACGCGGGCGGCGGGGCCGCCGTAGTTCGGGGTGAGGTAGGCCGAGCCGACCACGGTTCCGGCCGCGTCCTCGGCGACGTAGACGCGCTTGGCCGGGTTCATCCAGAGGGCGCGGGCGTCCTCCTCGGAGGTCTCCGGGTCCCACGCGTAGGTTTCGGCGGCGGCGACGATCCGGTGCCAGAAGGGCCAGATCCGCGGCCAGTCCCCGGCCACGGCTTCTCTGATCAGCATGGGCGTGAGTCTGCCAGGTCACGCCCATGCGGGCGGCGATCGCGAAGGTCCGACCCGGGGGTCAGTCCACGCTGGGCAGGATGTGGGGTTCGGCGAGGTCGTCCTCGTAGCCCGCGAGGCGGATCGGGGCCGAACGGGCCCACACGTCGAGGCTGCCGAGCTCTCCGGGCCGCCTGCCCGCGCGCTCCGTGCGTTCCTTGGGGCGCTGTTCGCGATTCGTCTTCTCCGGTGTCACCGCGCACTCCTTATGTGTCGGTCACCCTCGAGGGCCTGCCGGACAACCTGTGCTTCGGCACTCGACGCCCGCTCGGGTCTGGATGGAAGGCCAGTTCGGACGCGGTGGCGCCGGTACGTCGTGCAGAGCAGGCCGTTGTCAACCGGCTCACCCCGGGACGGACGGTGGGTGTGGGTGGGACCCCGTACTGCTGCCCGTCCCCTCCAGATTAACCAAATGAGCGGCCTGCCGCTCGATAGGGAGTGCAAACAAGGTGTAACTATCGTCCGCTGATTACCCCCTCAATGCCCCCCAATATGCCGCTATTTGGCACTAGGCGCATCACACGACCGGCATGACGAATCACCCGCTCGGCCCACAGGTGCGAACACTTCTTCGAAGCGACCCGGCTTGCGGCCCGGGGCGCGGTGCAGTTCAAGTGCCGTTGGCCGGACCGCAAGCTCGCCATGATCTGCTGATGAGCGGCAACGGCTGTCTCGCGGAAGGACTGACGCATGGAGCTGCGCAGCGTCGAGGAGCTGATGGATCTGCTGTACGCCGGCCGGCACCAGCACGCGCTGCGCACCGCCGCGCTGCTGCGCCGCAGCCGCCCCGCCGACAAGGAGCTCCAGGTGGCGGGGCTGGTCCGGGACGTCGGCGCGGCCGACGCGGTGCGCTCGCTGCTCGGGGAGCGGGTGTTCCGGCTGGTGCGCCAGGACCGCGACCCCAGCGCCCCCGCCGACGACGATCTGCTGCGGCTGCGCCAGGCCGGCGAGGAGAGCCGCACGTCGGGCTTCGACGCGGGCGTCCTGGAGGACTGGCGCACGGTGCTGGAGCTGGTGGCGGCCCGGAACTCCAGGCTCGGCGCCGTCGACCGACCCGCGGGGCCGCCGCGTTCACCGGCTCACCACTTGCCGGGCGCGTAGTCCTTCAGGAAGACGCCGTACAGGTCCTCGCCCGCCTCGCCGCGGACGATCGGGTCGTAGACGCGGGCGGCGCCGTCGACCAGGTCGAGGGGGGCGTGGAAGCCGGCCTCGGCGAGGCGCAGCTTGTCGTAGTGCGGACGCTCGTCGGTGATCCAGCCCGTGTCGACGGAGGTCATGAGGATGCCGTCGGTGTCGAACATCTCCTGGGCACTGGTCCGCGTGACCATGTTCATGGCGGCCTTCGCGGCGTTGGTGTTCGGGTGTCCGGCGCCCTTGTAGCCACGGCTGAAGACGCCCTCCATCGCGGAGACGTTCACGACGTACGCACGGCCGCTGGCGGCCTTCTTCGCGGCATCCGCCATCGCCGGGCGCAGGGCGCTGATCAGGATGAACGGGGACGTGTAGTTGCACAGCTGGGTCTCGAGCAGCTCGACGGGCGAGATCTGGTCGATGGTCTGCACCCAGGTGTTGGTGTCGACGACGTCGGGGACGAGGCCGCCGGCGTCGATGGCGGTGCCGTCGAGGTGCCGGGCGACACTGGCGTTGCCCGCGACGAGGGCGAGGTCGGCGACCTTCTGGGCGTCCAGGCCGCTGGTACCGACGGGCAGCGCGGCGATGCCGTCGACGGCGCCGGAGTTGAAGGCGCCGATGACGTGGTGGGCGGGCAGTTCACCGGCGGGCAGCGGGGCGCTCTCGCCCTCGACCAGGGCCGCGTAGGCGGAGGGCAGGCGGCGTACGGTCTGCGTGGCGTTGTTGATCAGGATGTCGAGCGGGCCCGCCTCGGCGACCTGCTCGGCCAGGGCCACGGCCTGCGCCGGGTCGCGCAGGTCGATGCCGACGACCTCGAGCCGGTGCAGCCAGTCCGCCGAGTCCTCCATCGCCTTGAAGCGCCGGATGGCGTCCTTGGGAAAGCGCGTGGTGACGGTGGTGTGCGCACCGTCGCGCAGCAGCCGCAGCGCGATGTACATGCCGATCTTGGCACGGCCGCCGGTGAGCAGGGCCCGCTTGCCGGTGAGGTCGGCACGGGCGTCCCGTTTGGCACGGTTCTCGGCGGCGCACTTCTGGCAGAGCTGGTGGTAGAAGTAGTCGACCTCGACGTAGCGCTGCTTGCAGGTGTAGCAGGAGCGGGGGCGCTGGAGTATGCCCGCGATCTTGCCGGCATCGACCTTGGAGGAGGGCAGGATCCCCTCGGTCTCGTCGTCGATGCGCTCGGCGGAACCGGTGGCCGTGGCCTCGGTGACGGCACGGTCGTGCGCGGTCTTGGCGGCGCGGCGCTCCTGGCGGCGGCGCTGCTTGACCGTGCGGTAGATGTGCGAGGTGGCCCGGCGGACCTTGATCGCGTCCGGGTGGTCGACGTCGAGCTGGTCGAGTTCCTCGAGCACGCTCAGGCAGACGGCCAGCCGCTCGGGGTCGATACCCGGCCCGTAGACCACCTCGTCCACGGCCTCCGTGGCCACGGAGCCGTCCTCTGTCACCGTCATCGCGCTGCCGCTTCCCTGATCACCCGCGCAGCGCTCCGACTCGCGCCCGCTTTCGAACGGGGAATTTTACGGAGCACCCGGGCTCGCCGCCAAACCCGTCTCACCCAGGGTCACGGCTCCACGGCCGGCGAGGGCGGGCGGGCCGCACGGGGCCCACCCGCACGCGACGACGAACGTGGTGCGGGTGGTGCGGGTGGGAGCCCCGTCCGGCGGGGGGGATCAGGCCTCGCACACCGACAGCAACGTGGACACCTCGGCCGACACCGCGTGAGCGAACCGGTCCAGGTCCGGCACGGCCTTCGCGTCGGCCACCAGCCCGTAGTGCACCCGCCCGCGGTACGTCGAGATGGCCACCGCCAGCGCCTGGCCCGGGGCGAGCGGGGCCAGCGGATAGACCTCGGCCAGCTCGTGCCCGCCGAGCCGCAGTCCCACGCCCGGCAGCGGCACGCTGGTGACGAGGATGTCGAACCACAGCCGGGCCGCCTGCCCGACGAGCGGTCCGCCGAGCCGGTGGCCGAGGGCCGGGACGTGGTCGGCGAGCAGCGCCACGGCGCCGGCGCCCCGGTCGGGCCCCGCGTCCTTGTTGCGGACCATCGCGGTGCGCACCGTGTCGAGCCGCCTGAGCGGGTCGGGCTCGTGCACGGGGAGCCGTATCAGATAGCCGGAGAGCCGGTTGCCCTGAGGATGGGCGGCGCGCGGGCGGCGGCGCGAGACGGGGATGAGCGCCCGGGGCGCCACCCCCTTGCTGCCGTCGCCGCGCTCGTCCAGCCAGCGGCGCAGGGCCCCGGCGACGACGGCGATGAGCACGTCGTTCACGGTGCCCCCGGCGGCCTTGCGCACGCGGTGCACGTCGTCGATGTCGACGACGACCCCGGCGGTGCGGCGCGTGCCGCTCGGGGCCGAGGTCAGCGCGGAGACGGGCCGCATGCCCAGGGTGGACCGGGCGAGCGAGGCCCCGATGTCCAGCGCCCGGCCGACGTCGGACAGCGCGCCCCTGACCAGTCCGGGGACGAGCCCGGGAAGCTTGCGGACGTCGGGGAGCAGGCCGCGCGGCGGCTCGATGGCGCGGGGTGCCCGCTCGGGCATGTCCACCGGGTCGAGGACGCCGGCGGCGAGCTTCAGCGCGCGCAGCCCGTCGGCGAGGGCGTGGTGGAACTTGAAGAGGACGGCGAAGGAGACACCGTCCTCACCGGGCAGGACATGCGCCTCCCACGGCGGCCGGCCGCGCTCCAGGGGGCGTTCCATGAGCCGGCCGGCGGCCGCGTGGAAGTCGGCGGTCGGGGCGTGCAGCCGTACGTGGTTCAGCGGGTCGAAGTCCGGGTCGGGTTCCCGGGTGGCGCCGCCGAAGGCGAGCGGCTGCCATACGTCGCGGATGCGCAGGCGCAGCCCTGGTACGGCGGCGGCGCGGGCGGCGAGCAGGTCGGCGGCGTGGGCGCCGGCGGTCGGCGAGTGGGCGCCGAAGACGCCGAGCGCGCCGAGGTGCATCGGGTGCCGGTCGGACTCGATGTTCCAGAACGCCAGGTCGAGTGGAGCGAGCAGGTCGGAAGTCAAGGGCTTGCCTCACGCGTCGACGACGGGTGGAACTGCAGTGCTTCGCAGTCAATCCCTGTCAGCCGATTACGGTCAAGTACGATCAGGCTACGCTCAGTTAACAGCAGATTAAGTCCCGCCCCGGCAAACGGGGCGGGACCAAGGGATACGTGAGGTCACTTCAGGACGGGCTGCGCCGCCTCGGGTGACGTACCCCACTCAGACGGGCGCGGGCCGACCGTGAACGCGAGCGAGCGCAGGGAGCGCAGCGCACCCGTCGTCAGATACGTCCGCTCGTGCGGTGTTCCGTCGGCGCGGACGGTCTGGATGTAGCGGTCGGCGGCGGAGGTGCCGGGCGCGGCGATCGTCAGCCCGCCGCTCGGCCAGTACCGCCGGTCCAGGGTGAGGTCGACGCGGTCGAAGACCGGGGTCGACAGGCCCCAGGTGCCGTAGCCGGGCTGGATCGGGAACAGCCCGATGGACGACAGCACGTTCCAGGCGGACATCGTGCCCAGGTCGTCGTTGCCGGTCATGCCGGTGGGCCCGTCGGTGAAGAGGGTCAGGGCGGCGTGCACCACGTCGGTGGTCTTCCACGGCTGTCCGGTGGCGAGGTAGGTGTAGGGCGCGATGAGGTCGGGCTCGTTCATCGGGTTGTACTTGTCGGCGTTGTAGTACGCGTACGCGTTGCCGTGCACCCACACCTCGCGGGCGGTCTTCGCCGGGTCGGCCAGCAGGCGGTCGTAGGCGAAGAAGGAGTCCAGGCGCTCGTTGGCGGCGCGCTCACCGCCGATGAGCCGCACCATGCCGGGCACGTCCTGCGGCACGAGCCACTGGTACTGCCAGGCGGTGCCCTCGTGGAAACCGGTGCCGAGCGCCGGGTCGGCCGAACCGGTGAAGGCTCCGGAGTCGTCGCGGGCACGGAAGAAGCCGGTCGACGGGTCGAAGATGGTCCGGTAGTTCCGGGCGCGCGCCGCGTACCGGTCGGCGTCGGCCTCGTGGCCGAGTCCGCGGGCCATCTGGGCCAGCATGGCGTCGGCGAGCGCGTACTCCAGGGTGACGGAGGCGCCGTGGTGGTAGTCGGAGTCACCCAGCTTGGCCAGCGGACGGTCCTCGATGAACGGGGCGAAGCCGTGCGCGAGGTACTCGGCGTTGGCCTCCCGGCCGATGCCCGGGTAGTCGGCGGGCGGCACGCCGTCGGCGTTCTTCTTCAGCGCGCGGTAGGCCCGCTCCTCGAAGCCCTTGAGCAGCCCCGTCTGATACGCCGTGGTCAGGAACGGGGTGACCGGGTCGCCGCTCATGACGTTCGTCTCGACCGGGCCGTAGCCCCACTTGGGCAGCCAGCCGCCGTCCTCGGCGATCGCGACGACCGAGCGGGCCATGTCCCGTGCCTCGTGCGGCGCGAGGAGCGCGAGGAGCTGGGCCTGGGTGCGATAGGTGTCCCACAGCGACCAGTTCTGGTAGTACGTGAACCCGTCGGCACGGTGGGTACGGTGGTCCCAGCCGAGGTACCGGCCGTCGGCGTCGCTGCCGATGTTCGGCGCGAGGAAGGACCGGTACAGCGAGGAGTAGAAGGTCCGGCGCAGGGTGTCCGTGCCGCCCCGCACCTGCACGGCGGCGAGCCGCTTCTCCCACTCCGCGCGGGCCCGCTCGCGCACGGCGTCGAAGGACCGGTCGCCCTCGGCGCGCAGGTTGCCTGCCGCGCCGCCCGCGTCGACGTACGACAGGGCGGTGGTCGCCTCGACGGTACGGTTCGCGGTGGTGTCGAAGCGGACGTAGGCGCCGCCGTGCCCGCTGCGCGAGCCCGGGGTGACGGTCTTTCCGTCCCAGGTGCCGTAGGCGGTGAAGGGCCGGCTGAAGCGGGTGATCGTGTAG
Organism: Streptomyces sp. NPDC001135; assembly: GCF_053598395.1. Classification (NCBI taxonomy): domain Bacteria; kingdom Bacillati; phylum Actinomycetota; class Actinomycetes; order Kitasatosporales; family Streptomycetaceae; genus Streptomyces; species Streptomyces sp. NPDC001135. Next base: position 79,510 of record NZ_JBSFKD010000015.1, read on the forward strand.
ACCGTGTAGGGGCCGGTGTCCCGGCAGAAGCCGCGGCCGGTGATCGCGGTGCGCACGGTGCGGTCGTCGAGGATCTCGACGGTGCTGGAGACCGCCTTGTGCAGCGACTGGGCGGCGTTCAGCAGGACGTTGGCCTTGCCGGTGGCCGGGAAGGTGTAGCGCTGCACGCCGGTGCGCTCGGTCGCGGTCAGCTCGGCGCGGATACCGGAGGACAGGCCGACCCGGTAGTAGCCGGGGCTCGCCGTCTCGTCCTGGTGCGAGAAGCCGGCCGCGTACTGGGAGTAGTCCGTCTGTGTGACGTCACCGGTGGTGGGCAGCACGGGCAGGTCGCCGCCGATGCGGCAGCCGACGCCCGAGAGATGGACCAGGGAGAACCCGCGAACACGGTTCTGTGTGTAGTCGTAGCCGGTGCTGTGCCCGGTGTCCGGGGAGAGCTGCACCATGCCGAAGGGTACGGCCGCACCGGGGAAGGTGTTGCCCTCGTCCTGGCTCCCGATGAACGGGTTGACCAGGTCGGTGAGGTGGCCGTCGGTCCGCTCGGCAGCCCGTGCGGCGGGGGTGGCGATCAGCGCGGACGCTGCCATCACCCCGGCCAGGCACAGCCGTGTGCGCCGGGTCCCTCTCATGTCGGTGACCTCCGGAAGTTCGAGTCGTTGCCTGCATCCTGAAGGGCGAACGACCCGAACCCGGGCATTCCACGGGGGTTACGCACAACGCGTCGCACAAGGTCATGTGTGCGAACGAACCATGACAGACGGTCAGAGGGCCAGCCTGAACCCTTCGTGGCTGTCGGCGAAGCCCAGCGACGCGTAGAAGCGGTGCGCGTCCGCGCGGCGTTTGTCACTGGTGAGCTGAACGAGCGCGCAGCCTCGCGCGCGTGCCCGCTGAACGGCCCGCTCCATCAGCGTCCGCCCGAGCCCGCCGCCGCGCCGGTCCGCGCGGATCCGCACCGCCTCGATCAGCGCCCGCTCGACACTCCGCTTGCCGAGCCCGGGGATGTGCGTCGCCTGCAGGCAGCCCACACCGTCCCGTCGGCGGTGTCGACGAGCACCAGCATCTCGTTGCGGGCATCCACCTCGATCGCCGCGAAGGCGCGCTCGTACGCCTCCGTCACCTCCGCCGTCGCCGGGTCCACCACCCGGTCCTCGTCGGCGGGCAGAGCGAGAACGGCGGGCAGCTCGGCACGCGTGGCGGGCCGGAGCAGGAGAGCGGGAGCAGCGGACACGCGCCCGGCCCTACCCCACGGGCGGGTCCCAGGTGCGTGGGCCGGGGCCGGCGTCCTCGGCCTCGACCAGGCTGTCGGCCACCGCGTCCAGTTCCCGCCGGTCGTACTCGGTGAGGAAGGGCAGGAGGGCTCCGCAGTCGCGGCAGGCACGCGCGCGCGAGGCCTCGAACTCCGGCCGGGGCTTGAAGAACCCCGGGCGGCGGAACCTCAGCCGCAGCCGCTCGAACGACCGCTCCCCCGAGGTGAGCTCACCGACCGGGCTCAGCCGCTCGGACCCGCACATCCCACATCTCATGCGGGGACCCTATCCCTGGGGCACCCGCTGCCCCTTCCCCAGGGCGATCACCCCGCCCTTGGACACGGTGTACAGCCGCGCGTCCCGCTCCGGGTTGACGCCGATGGTCGCGCCGGGCGGGACCTCGACGTTCTTGTCCAGGACCGCGCCGCGGACCACCGCGCCCCGGCCGATGCGCACGTTGTCGTGCAGCACCGAGCCCTGGACCACCGCGCCCGGGTCGACCCGTACACCCGGGGACAGGACCGACCGGGTGACCTGACCGCGGACCAGGCAGCCCGCGCTGATGATGGACTCGCTCGCGATGCCGCCCGCGCTGAAGCGGGCCGGGGACAGCTGGCCCGAGTGGGTGTAGACGGGCCACTGCCGGTTGTAGAGGTTGAACGCGGGACGCTCGGCGATGAGGTCCATGTGTGCCTCGTAGTAGGCGTCGAGGGTGCCCACGTCCCGCCAGTAGCCCTGGTCGCCCGCGGTCTCGCCGGGCACGTGGTTCTCGCTGAAGTCGTACAGCCGGGCCTCGCCGCGGGCGGTGAGCTGGGGCAGGATCGAGCCGCCCATGTCGTGCACCGACTGCCCGTCCTCGGCGTCCCGTTGCAGCGCCTCGACGAGGGCCTTGGTGGTGAAGAGGTAGTTGCCCATCGAGGCGAAGACGGTCTCCGGGTCGTCCGCGAGGCCGGGCGGATCGCCGGGCTTCTCCAGGAAGCGGTCGACCGCGCGGCCGTCCGGACCCGGCGTGATCACGCCGAAGGACGAGGACTCCGTGCGCGGCACCCGGATCCCGGCCACCGTCACGCCCGCGCCGCTCTCGATGTGCTCCCGGAGCATCTGCCGCGGATCCATCCGGTAGACGTGGTCGGCGCCGAACACCGCCACGTACTCGGGCTGTTCGTCGTGGACCAGGTTCAGCGACTGCAGGATCGCGTCGGCGCTGCCCAGGTACCAGCGCGGGCCGAGGCGCTGCTGGGCCGGGACCGGGGTGACGTAGTTGCCGAGGAGGCTGGACATCCGCCAGGTGGTGGTGATGTGCCGGTCCAGCGAGTGCGACTTGTACTGGGTCAGCACACAGATGCGCAGGATGTCGGCGTTGACGAGGTTGGACAGGACGAAGTCGACGAGGCGGTAGGTGCCGCCGAAGGTCACGGCTGGTTTGGCGCGGTCGGCGGTCAGCGGCATCAGACGCTTCCCCTCGCCGCCCGCCAGTACGATCCCGAGTACGGAAGGCCCTCCACGACGCATGGCCGCTCCCCTCACCCTGGTTGAACCATGGCTGCCCCGCGCGGACGGGACTAAGCCTGCTTGAGGATCTCCTCGTACAGCGCGGCCGTGCGCCGGGCCACGGCGTCCCAGCCGAACTCGCCGACCGCGCGCTCCCGTCCGGCCTCGCCCATCCGCCGGGCGGCCGCCGGATCGCCGAGGACGGTGTCCAGGGCACGCGCGAGACGCGTCTCGAACTCGTCGTCCGCGTCGACCAGCACACCGGTGCGGCCGTCGTCCACGACCTCCGGGATGCCGCCGACCCGGGAGGCCACGACCGGGGTACCGCAGGCCATCGCCTCCAGGTTGACGATGCCGAGGGGTTCGTACACCGAGGGACAGACGAACACCGCGGCACGCGTGAGGAGTTGGATCACCTCCGGGCGCGGCAGCATCCGCGGGATCCAGAACACGCCCGTGCGGACCCGGCTCAGCTCCGCGAACAGCTCCCGGAACTCCCGGTCGACCTCCTGGGTGTCGGGCGCCCCCGCACAGAGCACGACCTGGGCGCCCGGGTCGATGTCGCGTACCGCGCGCAGCAGATGGGGCACGCCCTTCTGGCGGGTGATCCGGCCGACGAACAGGACGTACGGGCGGCCGGGATCGATGCCGTGCCGGGTGAGGGCGTCGGTGCCGGGGTCGGGGCGGTACAGACGGGTGTCGATGCCGTTGTGCACCACGTGGACGGCGGCCGGGTCGAGCGCCGGGTAGCAGGCGAGGATGTCCTCGCGCATGGCTCCGGACACGGCGATCACCGCGTCGGCGGCCTCGATCGAGGTGCGTTCCGCCCAGCTCGACAGCGCGTATCCGCCGCCCAGTTGCTCCGCCTTCCAGGGGCGCAGCGGTTCCAGGGAGTGCGCGGTGAGCACGTGCGGGACGCCGTACAGGAGCTTGGCGAAGTGGCCGGCCAGGTTCGCGTACCAGGTGTGGGAGTGGACGAGTTCGCGGCCCTGGAGGGCGGCGGCGACGGACAGGTCGACGGAGAAGGTGCGCAGGGCGTCGTTGGCGCCGTCCAGCGCGGACCAGGACCGGTGGCGTACGACCCCCACCCCGCGGCCCTCGCCCCAGCAGTGCACCTCCAGGTCGACCAGGGACGTCAACTCCCGGGCCAGGAACTCCACATGGACCCCGGCGCCGCCGTACACGTCCGGGGGGTACTCCCGGGTCAGCAGTCCCACTCGCACCCGACAACCCCCTGGTCTCGGCGGCAGTTCCCCTTCATGGTCACCCAGACGCGGCCCGTGGGGAAGAGCGCGGGGGCCGGGTGAAGCAGCAGTCCCCGCAGACCCCGCCGCCGGGCACCCGGTAGTACAGGCAGCAGCTGCGGCGGCGGAAGGCCGTGCCGGCGCGGGTGCCGGTGGTGCGCAGGAGGGGGTGGGTGAAGAGTTCGTCCGTCAGGGCGCGGGCCCGGGCGGCCAGATCGGTACGGCCGTGCGCGCGGGCCCAGCGGTCCAGCTCCCGGGCCGCCCCGGCGAGCGCGGAGCCGGCGTTGCCCCGCAGCAGTCCGGGTGCGCTGCCGTACCGGGCCCGCAGGGCCGCCCGCAGCGGCTCCAGGTGGCCGTGCAGCACGGTGGCGGCGAGGGTGGCGGCGTCGCCGGGCCGCGGGCGCAGCTCGGTCAGGTACAGGTCGTCGGGGGCGGCGGCCGACGGGTCCCAGCGCAGCAGGCGCGGGTCCAGGTCGGGCAACTGCCCGTACAGCACGGCGCTGCCGAGGGCCGCGGACCACAGCCGGGCGGCCAGCCCCTGCTGGGCCACGGAGGCGGCGACGCGCGGCTCGGGCGTGCGCAGCCGGTCCGCGACCGTGGCCACGCGCTGGCTCAGGGCGTCGCGGTGAACGTCCCGGGTCACTCGTTCGTAGGTCTCAGCGAGTGTCGGCAGCCGCCCGGGATCCGGTCCGCCGGCGGCCCCGGCCGGGCCCGGGGCCGTACGCAGGACGAAGAAACCGCCGAGCGGGCGGAGGGCGGCGAGAGCGGGGTCGAGGTCCACGACAAGCAGTGGTACCAGGCGCGTTCCCGGGCCGGAGCCCCAGGTCTCCCTCTTGCGCACCCGTCCCGAGGATGATCGCGCGGCCGGTGTACTCCATCGGCAGTAGGACGCATGGCGTGCTCAGGGACGACGACGGCAAGAGCGCGGGCGGGCAGAGTGTTGGCCATGCGATCCGACCGTCCGCCGCGCCGGGCTCAGGGCCCCCGTCCCACGCAGAGGAGACGCCGATGAGCGCCCTCGCGTTGTCCGTGCTGCTGTCGTTCGTGTCCGCCCTCGCCTACGCGGCCGGCGCGATCGTCCAGGAGCAGGTGGCGATGTCCTCGCCGGCCCCCGCGTACCTGCCGCTGCGCCGGCCGGGCTGGTGGGGGGCGCTGACGCTCAACGGCCTCGGCGGCGTGCTGCACGTGGTGGCGCTGGCCTATGGTCCGCTCAGCCTCGTCCAGCCGCTGGGCGCGCTGACCATCGTCTTCGCGCTGCCCATGGCGGCGCTGTTCGTCGGCCGCGGGGCCGGGGCGACCGCCTGGCGCGGCGCGGTCATGGCCACGGTGGGCCTGGCCGGTCTGCTGTCCCTGGTCGGTTCCTCCGACACCCACTCCCTCGACGCGGCCCAGCGGGTGGCGGTCTCGCTGGTCACCGGCGGCGCGGTCGTGGCGCTGATGTGCGCGGGGCTGGCCGCGCACCGGCACCCGGCGGTGCGCAGTGTGCTGTTCGCCACCGCCTCCGGTGTCGCGTTCGGCATGTCGTCGGTGTTCACCAAGACCGTCGCCGTCGACTGGACCCACGGCGTCGGCCTGTCCGCGCTGCCCTCCCTGGCGGTGATCGGCCTGTTCGCCGTCGCCGGCGTCCTGCTGTCCCAGGCCTCCTACCGGGGCGGCGGTCTCGCCGCCCCGCTGGCCACGCTGACCGTGGTCAACCCGGTGCTGGCGGCCGCCGTCGGCACCCTGATGTTCGGCGAGACGTTCCGCCACGGCGGCACGGGCGCCGCGCTCGCCGTGACCTGCGGTGTGGTGGCGGCGGGCGGCCTGATCATGCTGACCACCGAGCGGATCGAGCACGGCATCGAGCACAGCGGGGCGCCCGCCCCTGCGGCTTCGCTTGCGACATCCCTTGCCGATTCCCCTGTGGAGGCCGCCGCGACGGCCGCCGCCGTGGCCGGCGCCCGCCTCGACGTACCGCAGCAGCGGGGAGCGGCAGCCGAGGCCGAGCCGGAGCGGGCCGGCGCCCCGGAGCCCGAGGGAGTGCTCGGCGAGCCGGTGCCGCGGGACCTGCTGATGCCGCGACCGGGCGGCGGGGAGGACGCCGACGGCTCCGAGCCGCCCGGCGACCCCGTGCTCCCCGCGTCGTACCCCGCGCTGCCCGCGCACGTCCCCGTGGCGCGGCCCGTCCTGGACCCGGCCCGTACCTGCGTCAGATCCTGACGCCGCCGGCCCGCAGATAGGCGAGCGGGTCGATGTCCGTGCCGAAGCCGGGTCCGGTCCGCACCTCGAAGTGCAGGTGCGGGCCGGTCACGTTTCCGGTGGCTCCGGAACGGCCGATCCGCTGCCCCGCGCCGACCGTCTGCCCGGTCCGCACCGAGATCGCCGACAGATGGCCGTACTGGGTGTAGCGGCCGTCGGCGTGCCGGATCACCACCTGGTAGCCGTACGAGCCGCCCCAGCCCGCGGCCACCACCTGCCCGGCCTCCGCGGCCTGCACCGCGGTGCCGGTCGGCACGAGGAAGTCGACGCCGGTGTGGTAGCCCTTCGACCAGTGCGCGCCGGCCACCCGGTAGCCGGTGCCGATGGGCGCGTCGACGGGGGCGACGAGCGTGCGGCCGGTGGACCCGGTGTGGTGCGGTGCGGCCCGGTGCCGTGAAGGGGCTTTCCCCTTCAGCGAGTTGGCGTCCTTCGCCGGGGACGTGGGGGAGCCGGCGGCCGTGCCGCGCAGGCTGAGCCGCTGGCCCGGCAGTATCAGGTCGGGATCGGAACCGATCGTCGCGCGGTTGCCGGCGTAGAGCCCGCGCCAGCCGCCGCGGACGTGGTGCTCGCCGGCGATGCCGGAGAGCGTGTCGCCGTGCACCACCGTGTACATCTCGGCCCGGCCGGCCCGCGACTGCGGGGTGGTCTGCGGCCGTACGTCCGGTACCGCCGTCTTCTTCCCGGCGTTCCCGGCCCGGGTCGCGGCACTGTCCGTGTGCGGACCCGGGCCGGCGTCGCCCCGGCCCAGCCCGGCCCGCACCGAGCACACCGGCCAGGCGCCCGGCCCCTGCCCGTCGAGGACCCGCTCGGCCACGGCGATCTGCTGGCCCCGGGTCGCGAGGTCGGCGCGCGGGGCGTACCGGGTGCCGCCGTACGCCGCCCAGGTGGACTCGGTGAACTGCAGCCCGCCGTAGTAGCCGTTGCCCGTGTTGATGCTCCAGTCGCCGCTGGACTCGCAGGCGGCGACCTTGTTCCAGGTGGAGGCGTCGGCCGCGTCGGCCGTGCCGACGGCGACCAGCGGGATCGCGAGGCCGGCGCCGCCCGCCGTGACGGTGAGTGAGGCGCGGTTGATCCTGTTCGGCTGGTACCGGCGATGCCGGCCGCGTACGGCCATGTCCGAATTCCCCTCGGCATGCGTCAGGAGGGGCAAAAGTAAGCGCCACGAACAGGCCATGACAAGACGGAAAACCGGCCTCCCGCACCGCACAAGTGGCCGGGAACGGCCCTGTCTTGACCCGGATCGCCGCCGGCCTGTGGGCGGAACCGCCGGAGGGTGAGGCGAAGGCGCCGTCGCCCCGTACACAAGCGTGGCGGGCCGGATGTGCGTTCGCCGGAGCGGCACGTCAGGATGGGCGAGGACCCGTACTGACGGAGCCGTAGTCACGAGGCAACCAGGGAGCAGGCGGTATGAGCACTTCAGCGCAGATCGGTGTCACGGGCCTCGCGGTCATGGGCCGCAACCTCGCCCGGAACTTCGCCCGCAACGGCTACTCGGTCGCCGTGCACAACCGCACGGTCTCGCGGACCAAGGCGCTGGTGGAGGAGTTCGGGCACGAGGGCGACTTCGTCGCGGCCGAGACCGCCGAGGAGTTCGTGGCGGCCCTGGAACGCCCGCGCCGCCTGGTGATCATGGTGAAGGCGGGCGAGCCGACCGACGCGGTGATCCGGGAGTTCGCGCCGCTCCTCGAACCCGGAGACATGATCATCGACGGTGGCAACGCGCACTTCGCGGACACCCGGCGCCGGGAGCGGGAACTGCGCGAGCGGGGCATCCACTTCGTCGGCACGGGCATCTCCGGCGGCGAGGAGGGCGCCCTGCACGGGCCGAGCATCATGCCGGGCGGTTCGAAGGAGTCGTACGCCTCCCTCGGCCCGATGCTGGAGAAGATCTCCGCGAAGGCGGCGGACGGCGCCCCCTGCGTCACGCACTGCGGTCCCGACGGCGCCGGGCACTTCGTGAAGATGGTCCACAACGGCATCGAGTACGCCGACATGCAGCTGATCGGCGAGGCGTACCAGCTGCTGCGCGATGTCGCCGGGTACACGCCGGCGCAGATCGCGGACATCTTCCGCACCTGGAACACCGGCCGGCTGGACTCCTACCTGATCGAGATCACCGCCGAGGTGCTGTCCCATGTGGACGCGGCGACCGGCAGGCCGTTCGTGGACGTCGTCGTCGACCAGGCCGAGCAGAAGGGCACCGGCCGCTGGACGGTGCAGATCGCCCTGGACCTGGGCGTGCCGGTGTCCGGCATCGCCGAGGCGGTCTTCGCCCGGTCGCTGTCCGGGCACGCGGCGCTGCGGGCCGCTTCGCGGGATCTCGCGGGGCCGACGCCGGCCGCACTCGGCGAGTCGGAGGCGGCGGCGTTCGCCGACCGGGTCGAGCAGGCGCTGTACGCGTCGAAGATCGTGTCGTACACGCAGGGCTTCCACGAGATCGCCGCGGGCAGCGAGGAGTACGGCTGGGACATCGACCTCGGTGCGGTGTCCTCGATCTGGCGGGGCGGCTGCATCATCCGGGCCGCGTTCCTGGACCGCATCCGGGCCGCGTACGACGCCCGGGCCGACCTGCCGAGCCTGCTGTCGGACGAGACGTTCGCGCGTGAGATCGCGGACGCGCAGGACGACTGGCGGGAGGTGCTGATCGCCGCGACGCGGCAGGGGGTCCCGACGCCGGGGTTCGCGGCGGCGCTGGCGTACTACGACGCGCTGCGGGCGGAGCGGCTGCCTGCGGCCCTCACACAGGGGCAGCGGGACTTCTTCGGGGCGCACACGTACCGGCGGGTGGACCGGGAGGGCGCGTTCCACACGTTGTGGGGTGGGGACCGGTCCGAGGTTTCCGCATAGCTTTCCGTGCGCCCAAGAGGGTGGGGGAACTGTCCGTCGCGCGGCTGCGGGTGCATCGTGGCCGGGGCGCGCAGCTCCCCGCGCCCCTCGTACGGCGACCGGGTCCTCAGGTGAGCGGCGGGCCCGGCTCGGGGTTCGGGACCGGCTCCGGGCCCGGCGGGATCGGGGACGGTGAGGGATCCGGCGGGACCGGGGGCGGGGTCGGGCTGGGGCCCGGCGGGGGTGGTGTGGGCTGCGGGACCGGCTCGGGCGGTGGGACGGGGCTCGGGTAGGGGTCCGGCGGGGTGGGTCCTGGGCCCGGTGCCGGCCCCGGCGGGACCGGGTCGGGATGCGGGTTCGTCATGGTGTCCTCCGGGCAGTCGCTGGACGTCGCCTCTGGACTACTCCCCCGCCTACCCGAAGGACCCCTGGTCACTCACCCGGCAGGGCGAGCCGCCGCTCAGAACCGGCCGGGGTGGGCCCGGAGCCAGTCCTTGGCGGCTTCCGTCAGCCGCGGATCGGCCGGTGCGGCGACCTCGGGGTGCCGCTCGGCCCACCGGACGACGTACGGGCACAGCGGCGCCACCGGGACGCCCTCGCGCTCGGCGAGGGCGTACAGCTCGCGGGCGAGGGAGCCGGCGATGCCCCTGCCCTCATGGGCGGGCTCGACGATCGTGTGGACCGGGACCAGGGCGCGGCCGGGCGACTCCAGGACGAAGTACTCGATGCGGCCGACGACCTCACCCTCGTTTACGGCCTCGAGGCGGCCCGCCGCCCGGTCGTCGCGGATCCCGGTCTCGCTCATGGCTCGGCACGCTCCTGGTCCGGTCCGGCGCGGTCCCCCGGTCAGGCCCGGACGGCCTGCGGGCTGCGCCGCTGGTCCGAGCCGGGGACGGGCTCGGAGGGGTCGGCACCGAGGGACACGATCCGGTTGTCGCCGTCGACGTGCACGATCCGCGGCTCCAGTTCCCGCGCCTCGGCGTCGGTGACCTGAGCGTAGCTGATGATGATCACCAGGTCTCCGGGACGCACGAGGTGGGCCGCCGCCCCGTTGATCCCGATCACCCCGGACCCGCGCTCGCCCTCGATGACGTACGTCTCCAGCCGGGCGCCGTTGGTGATGTCGACGATGTGCACCAGCTCACCGGGCAGCAGGTCGGCGGCGTCGAGGAGGTCGGCGTCGATGGTCACCGATCCCACGTAGTGCAGGTCGGCCTGGGTGACGGTGGCGCGGTGGATCTTGGACTTGAACATGGTGCGCAGCATGGAGAAACTCCCGGTTTGTCTGCTCCCTGCCTGCTTTTTGCGGGTCAAGGGCGTCGTGGATTGTACATCGGCATGCCTCTCAAACGAAGGCTTACCAGAACATCGTGCGCCACGGCGAGCAGGCTTCTCACCTGCGCGATCTGGTCCAGAGCGACCTGCGAACCGGGGTCAGCAGCAGCGCATCACGCTGGCTGGGGATGGCCCGGCCGATGCTGGAGAGGCATCAGCAACCGGAAGCCATCGCGGCTGCCCATAAACCCGGGACGGAGTGACCTTGGGCGAGTGCGCTGTCGTAGATAACCCCGCACCTGACGACACCCGCGGCCCTGGTGAACGACGCGTAACAAACCTGGTCATTGGAGAGGTCGGTGAAGATCGACGCGGCACGCAGGCGTCCTCCCATACACGTGAAGGTCCTCGGGAAGACGACGGTGCTCGCGATGACGGGAGCCGCTTCCCCGGCAGTGAACCGATTGCACGCATGCGCCCCCAGGCGGGCGGGAATCAGCCGCATGGCCAGGCGCATAACGTCGCGCTGCCGGGTGGCTCGTGCGGTACTCATCTGATGGTGGACGTCTCGAACAGCCTGCTCGAACTGCGCCGCGGAGCACGGAAGCGTCAGATGCCCGGCGGCCAGCCGGTTGCCGGGGGCATGCGTCTCGTGTTCCTGGCGCAGCGTCATCGGTACGAGAGCCTGCACGTCGGGGCAGCCCTGGCCGGTCGTCGAGTGAAGGGCGTGCCAGCGTCGGAGTGCCTGCGCAAGCCCAGCCAAGCAGATGTCGTTCACCGTGGCCCCATAGGCGTCGGCTGCTGTGCGCACCCGGGCTTCAGGAACGTCCTGGTACGTCCACCGGGTGTGCCCGGTGGGTGGAGAAGTGAAGGCGTCCCCATCACGCTTGGACCACAGCGCACGCAGAGCGGCCCGCGCTGTCAACCGCGGTGCCCGCGTCTCAGCCGCTGCTCTCGGTGCTTCCGCTCGTCTCGGTGATCTCGACGTGCCGCGGCTTTGCGACGTCGGCCTTGGGGACGGTGATGCTGAGCACTCCGTCCTGCATCTCAGCCTTGATCTTGTGGGTGTCCAGTTCTCCGGGCAGCCGCAAGCGGTACTCGAAGGCTCCGACGCGGCGGGTGCTGCGGCGCAGGACACCCTTGCGCTCCCGCTCCTTGATCTCTCCGCTGACCACGAGTTCGGGACCGTTGGCCTCTACGTCAATGTCCTTGCTCTTCACTCCGGGGAGTTCGATCTCTATGTGGAACGCGTCCTCGGACTCCGACACGTCCGCGAGAGGCGTCCACGCAACCGCGGGTGCCGCGCCCACCGTCGACTCCAGCAGGCCGCTCATCTGGTTGAGCAGTTCGTCGAACTCGGCCAGGGGATTGACAGGGGTGGGTGCCCAGACGGGCCTTTCCTGCAGGCCGCCACCGCGGTGGCGCCGGACGGGCATGGCCATCGCCATCGCCTCCTTCTTCCTTCTCGTGATCTCGTCGTCCGCCATGCGTCATGCGAGCCATGCGGACTCCTTGTGACGTATGCGTGGGGAGACGTCCGAGTGGCCCGCGACAGCCGACGTGCCCGTGGTTCCTGGTACGGCCGAGTGCCCCAGGTGCCGGTGCACGAAGTGGATGGCCATCGCGCCCTCACCGGCGGCGGAGGCCACCCGCTTCACCGAGCCGCTGCGGACGTCCCCTACCGCGAAGACCCCGGGCAGGCTGGCCTCCAGGGTCATGCACGAGCGCCCGCGGCCGTGCCACACCTCGGGGGAAGCGCAGGCTTCCTGGGCCTCCGGCCCGGTGAGGACGAAGCCGCGGGAGTCGAGGGCGATGGTGCCGGCGAGCCACTCGGTGTGAGGTTCCGCGCCGGTGAAGACGAACAGGCTCCGTACCGCGAGCCGGCGGTGCCCGCCCGTGCGGTTGTCGACCACGTCGAGCTCCTCCAGCACTTCCTGGCCGATGACCTCGGTGACCTCGGTGTGCAGGCTGACCTCCACCCGCGGATGGCGCTCGACCTGGTCGACCAGGTAGCGGGACATGTTGGCCTCAAGGCCGGCTCCTCGGACCAGCAGGTGCACCTTCGGCGCGTACCCGGCGAGGAACAGCACCGCCTGGCCCGCCGAGTTGCCTCCGCCGACGACGGCCACCGGGTCGGTGCGGCACTGCTGGGCCTCGTAGACGGTCGCCGAGTAGTGCACGCTCGTTCCCTCCAGGCGTTCGATACCGGGCACCTGGAGCCGGCGGTAGCGGGCACCCATGGCCAGGACGACGGCGCGGGCGGCGATCTCGCTGCCGTCGGCGAACGCCACGACGTAGTGGTCGTCGTCCTTGGGATGGAGACCGGTCGCCTCCAGCGGAATGCTGATCCTGGCGCCGAACTTGTCGGCCTGGAGCACGGCGCGTTCGGTGAGTTCGGCGCCGGAGACGCCGGAGGGGAAGCCGAGCAGGTTCTCGATGCGGGACGACGTGCCGGCCTGGCCGCCGGTGGCCATCGCCTCCACCACCGTGGTGCTCAGGCCCTCGGAGGCGGCGTACACCGCGGCGGCGAGGCCGGCGGGTCCGGAGCCCACGATGAGGACGTCGCCGTGACGGTTTCCGGCGGGTAGTGACGGCAGGCCGATGAGCCGGGCCAGTTCGGCGTTGCTGGGGTTGCGCAACAGGGTGGTGTCCCGCCAGATGACGAGTGGTGTCTCCGCCGGGTCGACGCCGAAGCGGCGCAGCAGCTCCTCGGCCTCCTCGTCGGTCTCCAGGTCGATCCAGCGGTGCGGCAGCCGGTTGCGGACGGCGAACTCGCGCAGCCGTCTGGTGTCGGGCGAGTAGCGCGAGCCGATGATGCGGAAGCCGGCGCCCTGTCCGACGAGCAGCGCGCGACGGCACAGACAGGCACGCAGCACGGTGTCCCCGATGGTGGAGTCCTCGGACACCAGGTGGCGCAACTGGTCCAAGGAGACGACGAGGACCTCGCCCGGCTCCCTGGCGACAGCGGTGTAGAAGGCCACTTGTCCGTACAGCAGGCCGAGTTCGCCGATGAAGCGACCGGGGCCGTGCACGCGCAGGACGTGCTCCTCGGGAGTGCCGTGGTCCTCGACGACGGCGACCGTACCGCTGAGGACGACGAAGAACGTCTCGCAGCGCTCCCCCTCCCGGATCAGTACGTCGTTCGGAGCCATGGTCCGGCGTTGCCCGTGCTCCGCCAGCCGTGCTGTCTGGTCCTCCGTGAGGCGCGGATACGCGCCGTAGATGTCCGGGGTCTCCCAGAAGGCCGCCCCGTCCGCTTTCTCCGGCACCGGTTCTTCGCCCGGCAGCGACTGGTCGCCGGACATCAGACGAACGCCTCGTGAACGTAGCACCAGCGCCATTCCTCGCCGGGCTGGAACGACTGCACGATCGGGTGAGCGTCGGCAGCCGCGTGCCTGCGCGCGTGCTTGTTCGGCGAGGAGTCGCAGCAGCCGACGTGCCCGCAGGTCAGGCAGAGCCTCAGGTGGACCCACGGGGAGCCGAGCGTCAGACACTCCTGACACCCTTCTGGGGTCAGCGGCTGGACCGGCCGGACGAGCGCGAGGTGGGGGTCTGCGTGCAGGGTCATCCGGATCACCCTTTCCGGGCGGTGATCGACTGTTCCACCCACTGGCGCAGAACGGGGGCGGGCGCCGCCCCCGCCTGCCGGGCGACCGTCTCGCCCCGGTCGAGGATCAGCAGTGTCGGTACGGCCTGGACCTCGAAACGCTGCGACAGTCGCGGGTTCTTGTCGACGTCGACCTTGACGAGTTTGATTCGGCCGGCGAGATCGGTGGCGACCTTCTCCAGTGCGGGGCTGACCATGCGGCAGGGGCCGCACCAGGTGGCCCACAGGTCGACCACGACGGGGACGTCGGCCCGCTCGGCGACCTCGGTGAAGTCGGCGTCGCCCGCGTCCACCATCCACGGCAGGGGCTGCCTGCAGTGGCCGCACCTGGGGCGGCCCTCCGCGGCCACGGGCACCCGGTTGGTGCGCCCGCAGTGGGGGCAACTGACGGTCGTCGCCTGCATCGTGCTCATGCCGCCCGCGCTCCCTTCACGTCCTCGGGCTGGTCGTAGGTGACCACCAGCTCTCCGTGTTCGGCGTCGACGCGGACCGTCGCGCCGTCCTGGACGTCACCGCGCAGCAGGGCGCGCCCGACCATCGTCTCGACCTCGTGGGAGATGTAGCGGCGCAGCGGCCGGGCCCCGTACACCGGGTCGTAGCCCTGGTGGGCGATCAATTCCCGGGCCGCCGCGGTGAGTTCGACGGTGATGCGGCGTTCGGCGAGCCGGCGGCGCAGCTCGTCGAACTGCAGCTCCACGATCCGCTCGATCTGCCGTTCGCCGAGCGGTTTGAACAGCACGATGTCGTCCACGCGGTTGAGGAACTCCGGGCGGAAGTGCCCGCGCAGCTCGCCCATCACCAGGGCGCGGGCGTCCGGCTTGATCTCGCCCTCGGCGGTGGCGCCGTCGAGGAGATGCTCGGAGCCGATGTTCGACGTCATGATGATCACGGTGTTGCGGAAGTCGACGGTGCGGCCCTGGGAGTCGGTGATGCGGCCGTCGTCGAGGACCTGCAGCAGGGTGTTGAAGACATCGGTGTGCGCCTTCTCGATCTCGTCGAACAGCACGACCGAGTACGGCTTGCGGCGTACGGCCTCGGTGAGCTGGCCGCCTTCCTCGTAGCCGACGTATCCGGGTGGTGCGCCCATGAGCCGGCTGACGGTGTGCCGCTCCTGGTACTCACTCATGTCGAGGCGGACCATGTTCTCCTCGGAGTCGAACAGGGCCGCCGCGAGGGTCTTGGCCAGCTCGGTCTTCCCGACGCCGGTGGGGCCGAGGAAGATGAACGAGCCGATGGGGCGGCGGGGGTCGCGGATGCCGGAGCGGGCGCGGATGATGGCGTCGGCGACGAGCTTGACGGCCTCGTCCTGGCCGATGACGCGCTCGCGCAGGATCTCGTCGAGGCGCAGCAGTTTCTCGCGTTCGCCCTCCTGGAGACGGGCGACGGGGATGCCGGTCCAGGCCGCGACGATCTCGGCGATCTCCTCCTCGGTGACGACCTCGCGCAGCAGCCGGTTCTGCCCTTGCTTGGCGGCCAGTTGCTCCTCCTCGGCCTTCAGTCGGCGCTCCAGGTCCTGGAGGCGGCCGTAGCGGAGTTCGGCGGCGCGGTTGAGGTCGTAGGCGCGTTCGGCCTCCTCCGCCTCGTGGCGGACCTGCTCCAGTTCCTGGCGCAGTTCCTGCACGCGGCGGATGGCCTGCCGTTCGGCCTCCCACTGGGCGTGTTTGGCGTCGGCCTCACCGCGCAGGTCGGCCAGTTCCTTGCGCAGTTCCTCCAGACGAGATTTGCTGGCGGCGTCGGTCTCCTTGGACAGGGCCGCCTCCTCGATCTCCAGGCGGGTGACGCGGCGGGTGATCTCGTCGAGTTCGGCGGGCATCGAGTCGATCTCGGTGCGCAGCCGGGCGCACGCCTCGTCGACGAGGTCGATGGCCTTGTCGGGCAGGAACCGGTCGGTGATGTAGCGGTGGCTGAGGGTGGCCGCGGAGACCAGTGCGGTGTCCTGGATCTTCACGCCGTGGAAGACCTCGAGGCGTTCGCGCAGTCCGCGCAGGATGGAGATGGTGTCCTCCACGCTCGGCTCGTCGACCAGCACCTGCTGGAAGCGGCGTTCGAGGGCGGCGTCCTTCTCGATGTGCTTGCGGTACTCGTCGAGGGTGGTGGCGCCGATCATGTGGAGTTCGCCGCGGGCGAGCATCGGCTTGAGCATGTTGCCCGCGTCCATGGCCCCTTCGGCGGCGCCCGCGCCTACGACGGTGTGGAGTTCGTCGACGAAGAGCAGGATGCGTCCCTGGGCGGCCTTCACCTCGGACAGGACGGCCTTGAGGCGTTCCTCGAACTCGCCGCGGTACTTGGCGCCGGCGACCAGGGAGCCCATGTCGAGAGCGAACACCGTCTTGTCGCGCAGGCCCTCGGGGACGTCGCCGCGAACGATGCGCTGGGCCAGGCCCTCGACGATGGCGGTCTTGCCGACGCCGGGATCGCCGATGAGGACGGGGTTGTTCTTGGTCTTGCGGCTGAGGATCTGGGTGACGCGGCGGATCTCCGCATCACGGCCGATGACCGGGTCCAGCCGCCCGGACCGCGCCTCGAGGACGAGGTCGCGGCCGTACTTCTCCAGAGCCTCATAGGCCACTTCAGGGTTGGCGGAGGTGACGCGCTGGTTGCCGCGGACCTGGGTGAGCGCGCTCAGGAACGAATCCCGGGTCACGCCGTGCTCCTTGAGCAGCCGTCCGGCGGCGGTCGCCGAGCCCTCCTCGGCCAGGGCGAGCAGGAGGTGCTCCACGGACACGTACTCGTCCTTGAGGCGTTTGGCCTCCCGCTCGGCTGCATCGAGCAGGCGGGACAGGCGCTGAGTGACGAAGACCTGGCCGGGTGCCGCGCCGGGACCGGTGACCTTCGGGCGGCGGGAGAGTTCCTCGCGCACGGCCGCGCGCAGCTCCTTCGGCTCGGTGCCGGCCTGTTGCAGCAACCGTGGGATCAGACCTTCCTCCTGATCGAGAAGCGCGAGCAGCAGGTGTTCCCCGTCGACCTCGGTCTGCCCCATGCCGACGGCCGCGCTCTGGGCCTCCTGGAGGGCTTCCTGGGACTTCTGGGTGAGACGGTTCATGTCCATGGGGGTGTTTCACTCCTCGTGCCGCGGCCGCGCAGGGCGGCTTCGAGCAGGCTGATGCGGTCGAGCAGGTCGAGCACCAGGCCGATGGATGCGTAGTTGAGGCAGAGTCCGGTGCGCAGCCGCTGGATGCGGGCAAGGACCGCCGGGGCCGTGGGGTCGAACACCAGGTGCCCCGCGGCGTCGCGTTCGGCGTCGACCAGGCCGAGGGCGACGAACCGGCGGATCAGATCGGGGTGGAGGCCCGAGCGACGGGCCACGGCGGCCAGGGAGAGCCTGGGGACGGGCACGAGCGCGTACCGGACAGCCGTCGAGGCGGTGATGTCGGCGCCCGTTCGTACCGGACGGGCGCCCACGCCGGCCCGGCCGGTGCCTCCCGCTCCCGCGGGTCGGTCGTTCATCGCGTCCTCCTGGGGTCGAACGAGGAAGTGGCGGCGAGCTCCTCGAATAGTTCGCGCTCCCGGTCGCCGAGGGCGGGAGGCACCATGACGCGAAGTTCGGCGTACAGGTCGCCGTTCGCGCCCCGCGGGTTCGGCATGCCCTCGCCGCGCAGCCGCAGCCGCCGGCCGCTGGACGAACCCGCGGGCACCGTGACCTTGGCCGTGCCGCCGCCGGGCGTGGGCACCGGCACGGTCGCACCCAGGGCCGCCTCCCACGGGGCGACCGGGACCTGGACGTGCACGTCACGGCCGTCCAGCCGGAACCGGGGGTGGGGCTGGATACGCACCCGCAGGTACAGGTCGCCCGCGGCGGCGTCACCACTGCCCCGGCCACCCTCACCCGCCAGCCGGATGCGCTGCCCGTCGGTGATGCCCGGTGGCACGTCGACCTCGTAGCGCCGCGGCTGCCCGGTGGGGCCGGCGAGTGTGACGGTGCGACGGCCGCCTCGGTACGCCTCCTCGACGGTGAGCGGCAGTTCGGCCTCCTGGTCCGCTCCGGGGACGCCGCCTCGGGCGGTGCCGGCTCCGAACATGGAGCCGAGCAGGTCCTCGATGTCGATGCCTTCCGCGCCGAAGTCGTCGCCGAAGCCGGTGGCGTACCGGACGCGAGGACCGCCACCGCCTGCGGTCCTCCGACCGCGGAAGCCGCCGCCCGCTCCCGCCGCGACCCGTTCGTCGAAGTCCTCCGGGATCTTACGGAAATCCTCGCCGAAGCGGTCGTAGCGGGCTCGGGTCTTGGGATCGGACAGGACGCTGTACGCCTCGTTGAGGTCCTTGAAGCGCTCCTCCGCCCCGGGGTCCTTGTTGACGTCCGGGTGGTACCTGCGGGCGAGTTTGCGATATGCCTGCTGGATCTCGTCCTGGCTCGCGGTCCGCGACACGCCCAGCACCTCGTAGAAGTCCCGTGCCATGACCGGTCACTCCCGCTTCGCGACCGTCACGGCGGCGGGCCTGAGCTGCCGTTCGCCGTCCCCGTAGCCGGGGCGCAGCACCTCGACGACGGTGCCCGGTGGGGCGTCGGGGTCCTGGACGACACCGACCACCTCGTGCCGGGCCGGGTCGAAGGCGACGCCGGTCTCCGCATGCCGCGGGTAGCCGAGCAGTTCGAGGACGTTCACCGCCTGGTCGCGTACGGCCCGGATGCCCTCCACGATCGCGCCCGGATCGGCGCCGGCGTGGGTCAGGGCGAGTTCGAGGTTGTCGAGGACGGGCAGGAAGGCGTCCGCCGTGCGGGACCGCTCGACCGCCCGTTCGCGCTCCAGTTCCCTGGCGTGACGCTTGCGAAGGTTGTCGAGGTCGGCGAGTGCGCGCCGCCAGCGGTCCTCCAGTTCCCGGATCGCGGTCGTGTACTCGTCCTCGGCAGGCGCGGGGCCGGCGGCATCGGGTCCCGGTTCGCCGTTCGCCGCTTCGGGCCGGGGCGGGCCCGGTTGGGGCAGATCCCCGCGAGGAGGAGATCCGGCGCCTTCCGGGACCCGTACGCCCGGATCCGATGCGGCCCGGTCGGGTTCCTGGGGGTGGGTGGGCATGGCGCGCCTCAGTCCTTGTCGAACTCGGCGTCGATGACATCATCGTCACCGCCACCGCCACCCGTGGGACCGCCGGTGGCGGCGTCCTGGCCGGGACCGCCGCCCGTGGCGGAGGCGCCCTCATGGGCCGCCAGCCCGGCGAGCACCTGCTGGAGTTCGGAGGTCAGAGGCCTCACGCGCTCCACACCAGCCTCTTCCTTGACCGCCGCCCGGGCGTCGGACACGAGCATGTCGGCGCGTGCCTTCTCGTGCGCCGGCGCCGCGTCGCCCAGTTCTGCGAGGCGCTTCTCGACCTGGTACGCGACGGCGTCGAGCTCGTTGCGGGCGTCGACGGCCTCGCGGAGTGCCTGGTCCTGGCCCCGGTTGCGCTCGGCCTCCTGGACCATGCGTTCGACCTCACTGCGGTCCAGGTTGGAGCTCTCGCTGATGGTGATGCCCTGTTCCTTGCCGGTGTCCCGGTCGCGGGCCTTGACGTTGAGGATGCCGTTGGCGTCGATGTCGAAAGTGACCTCGATCTGTGGTTCGCCCCGCGGCGCCGGCCGGATGTCGGTGAGCTGGAACCGGCCCAGCACCCGGTTGTCGGCGGCCCGCTCGCGCTCACCCTGGAGGACCACCACATCAACGGCCGGCTGGTTGTCCTCGGCGGTGGAGAACGTCTCGCTGCGGCGCACCGGGATGGTGGTGTTCCGCTCGATGATCTTCGTCATCACTCCGCCGCGCGTCTCCACGCCCAGCGACAAGGGTGTGACGTCGAGCAGCAGGACGTCCTTGACCTCGCCCTTGAGCACCCCGGCCTGGATCGCGGCGCCCAGGGCCACGACCTCGTCGGGGTTGACGCTCATGTTGGGTTCCTTGCCGCCGGTCAGCCGGCGGACCAGGGTCTGGACAGCGGGGATGCGGGTGGAACCGCCGACGAGGATGACCTCGTCGATGTCGCTCTCGCCGACCTTCGCGTCGGCCATCGCCTGCTGCACCGGTCCCAGGCAACGCTCCACCAGGTCGCCGGTGATCTGCTCGAAAGTGGACCGCATGATCGAGTCGGTGAGGTGCTTGGGGCCCGAGGCGTCGGCGGTGATGAACGGCAGGCTGACCTGCGTCTGCGTCACCGAACTGAGCTCGGTCTTGGCCTTCTCCGCCGCCTCGAACAGTCGTTGCAGCGCCTGCGGGTCCTTGCGCAGGTCGATGCCGTTCTCCTTCTGGAAGTCGTCCGCGAGGTAGTCCACCAGACGCCGGTCGAAGTCGTCGCCGCCCAGGTGGCTGTCACCAGCGGTGGAGCGCACCTCCACCACGCCGTCGCCGACGTCGAGGATGCTCACGTCGAAGGTGCCGCCGCCCAGGTCGAAGACGAGGACCGTCTCGTGCTCCTTCTTGTCCATGCCGTACGCGAGGGCAGCCGCCGTCGGCTCGTTGATGATCCGCAGCACCTCCAGACCCGCGATCCGTCCGGCGTCCTTGGTGGCGGTGCGCTGAGCGTCGTTGAAGTAGGCGGGCACCGTGATGACCGCCTCCGTGACCCGCTCCCCCAGCTGCTTGGACGCGTCGTCGGCGAGTTTGCGCAGCACCTGTGCGCTGATCTCCTCAGGCGCGTACAGCTTGTCGCGCACCTTGAAGCGGGCCGCCCCGCCGTCGCCCTCGACGACGTCGTACGCCACCGCCCTGGCCTCGTCGGAGATCTCGTCGAAGTGCCGGCCGATGAACCGCTTGGCCGAGTAGATGGTGCCCTTGGGGTTGAGGATCGCCTGGCGCCGGGCCAGCTGGCCCACCAGACGTTCCCCGGTGTCGGTGAAGGCCACGACGGACGGTGTCGTGCGGTTGCCCTCGCTGTTGGGCACGACGGACGGCTCGCCGCCCTCCCACACGGCGATCACCGAGTTGGTGGTGCCCAGGTCGATGCCCACTGCCTTGGCCATGAGGAACTCCTCCCGGTGCGGCGCCTGCGTCGACTCTCCGGATCACGTTCGTTCAGGTAGAGGTGGGATCTCGGGCGTTCCCACGGGTGCGCACGGAGGGTCTCGAGCACTCCCCAGGGTGTCGAACCGGGTGGCTCCACGCCTGCGCCTGGCGAGTCAGGAATGCACGGGTCCGGTCGCCCCACGAGTACGAGAGAAAGAACCCACACGTCTCGGGTAGCCGGCCCGGGGCCGGGTACGCGAAAGCCGCTCACCTCCGAAGGACGGAGTGATCGCATGGTCGGCAGTCGGGCGTACAGCCTGTACCACCGCTGCTCCGACCGGAAGGGCAGCCTTCCGCGGGGCAGCGGCGGGCGGCGCCCCACGGCCGCGCCCAGGGGGCCCCGCCTGCCCGCTCGCACCCCAGCCGCCCGTGCCCTCCACGAACTGGTCGCGCTCTCCCGCGCCCAGTTCGACGCTCCGGACGAAGGCGAGATCCTGCGCCTGGCCATGGATCACATAGTCGCCGCGGGGCCGTACAACGCCGAGGCCGGATACCTCAAGGTGGGCGGCGACCTTGTCCCCAGCCCGAGGAACGGGCAGACGCATGCGTTGGCCGTGGGCCGGAGGGTTCGGGAGCTGGCCGGGCAGGACGGCAACGTGACCGTGGCCGGCAGGCCCTGGGGCCGCGCCCTGGGGCTACGCGGACCTGGGGGACTCCACGGCTACCTCGTGGTCACGTCCCGCTCCCGGCCCACCAGGGCCGAGCGATCCCTGCTCGCCATGCTCGTCCGGCACACCGCTGCTGCACTGGCGGTCGCCTTCGCACACCGCCGCCAACGCGAGGACGCGCTGGAGCTGCACCGGCTGCGGGAGGAACGCACAGCCCTCCAGCGGCAGCTGATCTCTGTGGTGGCTGAGCTGGGCTACGAGCGAGCCGTTCACGCTCTCATGGCCGACGTCGCTGCCTCGGGTGGCGGTGAGGAAGCTGTCACCCGCGCACTGCACGGGCTCACTGGGCTTCCCGCGCTGTTCGAGGACCGCTTCGGTCGGCTGAGGTCCTGGACCGGCCCCGACCGCCCCGTCCCCTATCCCGAACCGGACCCCGTGCGCCGGGACGAAATGCTGCACGCCGTCGCCAAAGAGGCCGGGCCGGTGCGGATAAGGGACCGGCTGATCACCCTGATCCGCCCGCACGGCGAGATCCTGGGTGTGCTGGCGCTGGTCGATGCCCGGGACGAGGCCGACGAGCACACCGTACTCGCGCTTGGACACGCCGCCGCGTCGCTCGCCCTGGAGCTGACGCACCTGCGCAATCTGGCCGAAGTGGAGCTCAAGCTGCACGGCGAGCTGGCCGACGACCTCCTGGCAGGGACGGACGAGCCGAGCGCCTACGCCCGGTCCGAGGCAGTCGGACACGACCTGCACGGCAGCCACTACGTCGTCGTGGTGCAGTGGTCGAACCGGACCGCGGACGATTCCTTCGCGCAGACCGTGCGTCGGGCGGCCGTTGCGGTGGGCATGCGCTCGCTGCTGACCCGCCGCTCCGACCACGTCGTCCTCATCACTGGCGACAGGCCGCACGCCCGCGCGTTGTACGAGGCACTCGCCCGGGAGACCGGGACACGGTCCGGGACGATCGGGGTGAGCGCCCCTTGCGACTCCCTGAACGACATCCCCCACCACTACCAGGAGGCGCAGCGCGCCATGGAGGTGCGCCGCCAGTCCCGCGAGCGCTACGGCACGTCGTTCTTCGACGAGCTCGGCCTCTACCGCATCCTGGGACCCGGCAGCGGTCACCGGGAACTGGAGACGTTCGTCCAGGAGTGGCTCGGGCAGCTCATCGACTACGACTCCCGGCACCACGCGACCATGGTGGAGACCCTGTCCCGGTACTTCGACTGCGGTGGGAACTACGACGAGACCGCCGACTCCCTCGCGATCCACCGCAGCACGCTCCGCTATCGGCTCCAGCGCATCCGCGACATCAGCGGCCACGACCTCGCGAACGTCGAGGACCGGCTGAACCTCCAGGTGGCGACCCGCGTGTGGAAGATCGTGCTGGGCGGACCCGGCTGATGCCTCACTGGAACTTTTGCGCGAGCGGTGTCAGTAGCAGTTGGGCGGGCTGCCCTGCTGCAGCGCTGCGGGGGGTGGGTGGCCCTTCCTCGCCTTGATCCAGCGAGGTCGCGTCGCGCCATGAGGCGGGGCCTTGGTTCATCACCGCCATCGGACCACGGCAGGGGGCCCCGGACCAGGGAACTGTGTCCCCGGGCCTCACCCTTTGCCCATGAGGACGATCGTTCGGTTGAAGCCCTATGGAGCCCCTGCCGCGAGGCGACCGCCCTTCGCGCCCACTCGCGATCGGCCCTGGCTGGGATCCCGCGAACCAGTCGGGGCCTTCGCCTGCCCCCTGCCTGCGCAGTTCCGGGCAGGACACCGAAGCGGGGTGTCCGGTGGCGCGGCGTGCGGTGCCGCCCGGGTGGCGCGGAGCTGGTGCTCGTAGTGGCGCACGCAACCGTGTGGCTCGGTGGTGGGACAGGTCCTGCACGGGGGAGGTCGAGGAGATCTGACCGTACCGCCTGCACCTGCTGGCAGGGGCCAGCGTGTCACGCGGCGTCGGTGTTACCTCGGGGGCATCCTGTGGCCACGTGTGATCGCGGGGGCAGCCGACGAGAAGGAGTCATGCGGGTGTCGTCTCAGGACGTTACGGTCGTGGCTCTTCTGGCGGATCCGGATACGCCGACGGAGATCGCGCAGCGCATGGCCCAGATGCTTCCTGATCGGCTCGCCGACAGGTCAGGCCAGGGACGACGGTTCGACGTCGAGGTGGTCAGTGAGCCCTTCACCGCAGGGACCGAGGACCTGTCCACGTTGACGCGCCGGATCATGGACCGCGGGCGTGCGGAGAGTTGGGACATCGTCGTGGCCCTCACCGACCTTCCGCTGCACTCGCACGGGCGCAAGCTCGTGGTGGATCTGAGTCACGAACACGGCTTGGCGCTGCTGTCCCTTCCGTCGCTGGGGGGCTTCCGGCTGCAGACCAGGGCCCGGCAGGCCGTGGAAGAAGCCGTGCTCAGCTTGGCGGCCCTGCAGGGCACGGGGGCTGAAGGGCCTCCGGGAAGCCAGCCGCTGCGGGGGCCCTTCATCGGTCGTCTCGCGCCTGTCCATCCGGGCCAGATCGGTGAGGAGGAGATCGCCGATCTGCGGTACGTCGTCAGTGGGCCGCGCGGTTACCTGAGGGTGCTCGGCGGTATGGTCCGCGCCAACCGGCCGTGGCGCTTGGTGCCGGGCTTGTCGAAAGCCCTGGCGGCCGCACTCGCCACGGGGGCGGTCGCCACGGTGAATTCCACCATCTGGAACCTGGCCACCTACCTGAGCACGCCACGCCTGGTGATCGCCATGGTCGGGTCTGTCGCTCTCATGATCGGCTGGCTGATCGTGGACGCGAACCTGTGGCATCGAACGGATGAGGTTTCGCCGGAGGCGGGGAAGAGGGCGGCTCTCTACAACGCCTCGACGATCGTGACCGTGGGGATCGGGGTGATCGTCTGCTACGTGGGTTTGATGCTCATCAACCTGGTGTGCGCGCTGTTCATCCTCAACGACCGGGTGTTCGCTTCCACGACACGAACGCCGCTGCACGTCACGGAGTACTGGACGTTGGCCTGGTTCGTCGCTTCGGTCGCCACGGTGGGCGGCGCGCTGGGATCGGGCTTGGAGAGCGATGAGGCGATCCGGGCAGCCGCCTACTCCAAGCGCGAACAGGAGCGTCGCAGCATGCTGCAGCGCGACCACGGTGACTAGCGGGTGACCTCAGTCGGAGATGTGCCGTCGGTTGGTGGTCGTCCGGGTCCGGAGATTCCGCTGATCGGCCGGTACGTGGTTGTTTCGCCTCGGGGGCCGACGGGGACCCGGACGCAACGCCGCCGGGGCGCCGAAGCTCCGCCTGGCGGGCCGACGGCAAGACCGTTCCATCTGATTTGGGTGAACGGCCCGCAGAGGGCTGCGGAGCCACGGACCCCGCCGGCACTTCCGAGCGTCAGGCCCTTTACGCCCTCTCCAGCACCGCCATGCCGCGACATCAAGGGAAGCCATCATGAAGGCAGCGGTATACGAAGGACCGCGAACGGTCACAGTGAAGGACGTACCGGACGCGAAGATCGAACATCCCTGCGACATCGTCGTCAAGATCACCACCACCAACATCTGCGGTTCGGACCTGCACATGTACGAGGGTCGCACCTCGTTCGAGTCCGGCCGCACCCTGGGACACGAGAACATGGGCCAGGTCGTGGAGGTCGGCTCGGCCGTCCGCAAGGTCCAGGTGGGCGAGTATGTGGTCCTGCCCTTCAACATCGCCTGCGGCTTCTGCAAGCAGTGCGAGCAGGGCCTCACCAACTACTGCCTGACCATGCAGCCGGAACCGGCCCTCGCCGGAGCCGCCTACGGATTCGCCGACATGGGCCCCTACCAGGGCGGCCAGGCGGAGCTGCTGCGCGTGCCCTACGGAGACTTCAACGCGCTGCGCCTGGGCGAGGACGCCGCCGAGCGGCAGACCGACTACGTGATGCTCGCCGACATCTTCCCCACCGGCTATCACGCCACCGAGATGGCCCACGTCAAGCCGGGCGACCAGACCATCGTCTTCGGGGCCGGTCCCGTCGGGCTGATGGCGACCTACTCCGCCCTCCTCAAGGGCGCCGGCCGCGTCTGGACGGCCGACCACCAGCCCGACCGGCTGCGCAAGGCGGAGGAGATCGGGGCCATCCCCATCAACACCGCCGAGCGGAACCCGGCGGAGGTCGTCAAGGAGGCCACCCTCGGTCTGGGCGCCGACAACGGCTGCGAATGCGTCGGCTACCAGGCACACGACCCCCAGGGACACGAGGACGCCAGCCTCACGCTCAACGGCCTGATCGACTCGGTCAGGTTCACGGGCGACATCGGCGTGGTGGGCGTGTTCCTGCCCCAGGACCCCGGCGGCGCGGAGGCCCAGGGCGAGCTGGAAGCCCAGGGCAAGGTCCCGATCGACTTCGGCATGATGTGGTTCAAGGGCCAGCGCATGGGAACCGGGCAGGCGCCGGTGAAGAAGTACAACCGGGCGCTGCGGGACCTGATCGCCGGCGGGAAGGCGAAGCCGAGCTTCGTCGTCTCCCACGAGCTCAGCCTGGACGAGGCCCCCACCGCCTACGAGCACTTCGACGCCCGTGACGAGGGCTGGACCAAGGTGGTCCTGCATCCCAACGGACACGGCAACGGCCACAAGCGGTAAGAGACCCGGGGCCGCCGTGCCCGCTGTTTTCCCTGGACCGGTCCGGGGAACGGGTGGCGATCTGCCCGTCCGCCGGACGGGGCTGGGGGCAATCGCCGCGCTCCGGCCGGACCTGAACCGACAACGATTGCCCGCGCTCCGGCCTGGAGGACGGACTGCGGACGCTCAGCAGTGTCCGCAGGAGCAGCGCCCCGTCCAGCGGCTGCGGCCGCCAGCCAGTCAGCGGGCCGTGTGGGAGGCTTCCTTGCCCGACGGCTGCCGCACCTCAACCAGGCCGACGCGACCCGGCAGGGCGTTCCGGCCAGGCGGACACCCGTGACGTGGCTGCGGTCCTTCGGGGAGGTCGTGCGATCCGGGCTCACGATCGAGGAGACGCGGCTGGAGCCCCTGCTCGCGCTGCGCACGGCCGCTGGGGTGGCGATCGTCATCGGGCCGGCGCTGTGGCTGATCTCCCCTGCGTACGCCGCGTCCGCCGCCCTCGGCGCCTACTCCGCGGGTGGGGCCACCTTCCAGCGCAGCTGGCGTCCACGCAAGGTGGTCGCGCTCGGCGCGGGCGCGGGTCTGGCGCTCAGCACCTTCGTGGGCTACCTGGCGGCGGGGCGACTCGTGACGTTCCTGCCGCTGCTGGCCGTATGGGCCTTTGCCGCGGGCATGGCGTGGGCCGTCGGATCGACCGCTGGGATCGTCGCAGCGACGACCGTGGGCAGCATGCTGGTGACCATCACCTTGCCCACGAGCGTCGGGCGCGCCCTGGGGCACGCCGGGGTCATCGCACTCGGGGGCGTGACGCAGGCCGTGCTGATCTTGCTGTTCCCGATCCGGCGTTGGGGAGCGCATCGTGACGCGCTCGCCGACGCCCTGGCCGCCGTGGCTGACTACGCCCGCCGGTTGCGGCACGACCCGACCGCCCCGTTCGACCCGGAGCCGTTGATGACGGCCCGGGACGCGGCTGCCGTGACGCCGTCACAGGCCCGCACCCGTCCCCCCGTCCTGCACGGCCCCCGGGGACTCGCCGAGCGCATTCGGCCGGTCGTCGCCGCGCTCGCCGACCCGGACGTCGGCGCCCCGGCGGAGGGACCCGGGCGCGACCGCGCGCGGGAGTTGCTCGACGCGGCGGCCGACGTCCTGGATGCGGCCGCCCGTACGGTCCGCCGCGGCACTCCCGCCGAGGTGCGGCCCGGGAGCATGGACGTCCTGCGCGTCGACGAGGAGCACGAGGTGCTGGAGGGCCCCGCGCGGCAGGCCGCCGAGCGGCTCGTGGAACTGCTCGGCGAGGCGTTGGAGATCGCCGGGAGCGGCTGCGCGCGCAGGAGGACGCCCACGCCGCCCGGCCTCGCCGGCGCCCAGTTCCTGGTGCGCCCGACCATGCTCCGGCTGGTCCCGGTCGTCGTACGGGCGGTCCGCCGTGAGCTCCGCCGGGACTCGCCCGTGTTCCGGCACGCCGTCCGCCTGGCGGCGGTGGCCACGCTCGGCTATCTGATCGCCGCCCGGCTCCCCTTGGGCCACGGCTACTGGGCGCCCATCGCCTCGGTGATGGTGATGCGGCCGGACTTCCACCGGACGTACGCGCGTGCGGTGGCCCGTCTCGCCGGGACCCTGGCGGGGGTCGCGCTCGCCACCGTGATGGTGCGGGCCCTGGGACCGGATGCCCATGTGTTCGGCGCGCTGGCAGTGGTCTCGGCGGGCCTGTCGTACACGCTGAACCGTACCGGCTACGCCTACTCCCAGTGCTTCACCGCCGCGTACGTCGTCTTCCTGCTCGGCATGGGCGGCCAGGCATGGGAGCAGGCAGTCCCGGAGCGGGTGGTGCTCACCCTGCTCGGCGGGGCCCTGGCGATGCTGGCGTACGTGGTGTTCCCCGCATGGGAGACACCCCGGTTGCCGGGCCGGCTTGCGGACTGGCTCGCCGCCAACGGCCGCTACGCGGCCACGGTGCTCCGCAACTACGCCGAACCGACCCGGGAGCATCACGCCGACATGCGCAGGGCACTGCTGGAGAGCAGGGAGGCACGTGCCGCCTGGCAGGAGGCATACGACCGGGCACGGCAGGAACCGGTCCGCCCCAGGGGTCTGACGTCGCGCGAGGCGCAGGAGGCGCAGGAGGCGCTCAAGGGGTTCGGCCGGGCAGCGATGCTCATGGAGAGCCACGTCCCCCGGGCCGACAGCCGTTTCGTCCCCGAGGCGGAGCGGTTCGCCGAGGCCCTGGAGACGGACACCGCGAAGGCGGCAATCGCCGTGCGCGAGCACAGGAATCCGGACTGGGGACGCGTGGAGGAGGCGCTCCACGCGTGGGAGGACGCCGCCGGCGATGGGAGCCCGGTCGTGCGGCGCGAGGCGGAACTGCAAAAACGGGCCTTGGAAGACCTCGCGACAGCCGTGAGCCGCACACCCCTGGAACGGGACGTCGCCTCTGCTCGCGAGGAGCAGCGGGTGCGGGCGACCCTGACTGCGGAGGGTACGGAGGAGGGGCCGCGCACCGGGGTGGGTGACGGCGCCGGCCACAGAGAGCGTCGCGCCTCCTGGAACGGGACATAGTCGCCCGGCCGCGTCGAGCGCCGCCACACGTACGCCGGTGTCGCCATCACGAGGATCAGACCCGCCAGGATCAGCGGTTCGATCCCCTCGACGTTCCACCGAAAGGACTTCTCCGCCTTGGCCGTCACGATGACCGCCGCAGACGGACTGGACCTCGATCATCTCGACGCGGTGGTCCACAACGCGGGGTCGCCGTCGACGACCCGCCGCGTCGAGAGACCGGACTCCCTCACCCCGTCCCGCCCGCAGGTCAGCGTGACAACCCCCGGCGAGCGGCTGCGCGCCTTGCCCGCCGCGCTCCTGGGGCAGGCCAAGGTCCCGTCCCTTCCCACATGGCCGACCCGGCCGTCGCCTCTCGCCTTTGGGTCGCCAGCAGCGAGCTGGCCTGCACCGACCCGAACCTCGGATTTCGGTAGTCCGGAGCCACACCCAGTACGACCATCCGACGGCCAACTGCCATGCTTCAACCCGGCGGGGCGGGGCGCTCAGTCACGTACTGTACGTCCGTTGCGTTAGCCCAGTGCGTTGACGCCTTCTGCGACCGCGGTGCCCTGTTCGCCGAGAGCCAGGTCCGAACCGGCCCACATGCAGTGAAGGCCCGGTGGATACCGGGCCTTCACGTTTGAGTAGCGGGGACAGGATTTGAACCTGCGACCTCTGGGTTATGAGCCCAGCGAGCTACCGAGCTGCTCCACCCCGCGTCGGTACGGTGAACTGTACGGCACCGAGCAGGATCGGCCCAATCGACTTTCGCCCCGGTCCGGATTCTGAATTCCCGCAGGCCCCGGTGCTCACGGAATTCGGGACCTTCCACCTCGGGGGGTAGCCCGCTGATCTCCTGCAAGAAGTTCAGCCCCGGCTCAGACCATCCGCAGGTTCAGACCTGCGGCGTCCATGAACGTCACCAGTGCCATGTCGAAGGTGAGGTCCCGGCTCTCACCGGACCAGACAGGTTCTTCCTCCACACTCACACAGCAGTACCCCCTGCGCCAGGGTGCCGCAGGGAGCGGGCGGTGGCAGCCGGCACGGCCGTGATGGTGAACGCGGGCGAGCCCGCGGTAGCCGGCCACGTTTCCTAGGGTTTGTGGCCGGTGCCGGCCGGGCCAGAGGCGAGGGCGATGCGGGCGGTGATGCGTTTGCCGACCGGCTCGCGCCGGGCTTCCACGCCCTGCGCGACGGCCATCACGATCTCCAGACCGTGCTGCCCGATGCGGTCGGCGTCCGAGGCACGCGCCACCGGCAGCACCGGGTCGGAGTCCCAGACGACGACCTCCACCATTTCGCCCATGATCCGCAGTTCCATCAGTACGGGTCCGGGCGCGTACTTGCGGGCGTTGGTGACCAGTTCGCTGACCACCAGCTGGGTGAGGTCCACGGCACGCTGAGAGACCGTCACACCGTGTGCGCTCTGAGCGCGGGTGAGGAAACCTGCGGCCAGATGGCGGGCCTGGGCGATGCAGGTCCCGTCCCCCTCCAGCGCTACGCCGGTCTGCAGAACTTGGGCGTCAGGCGCGGTGTCGTCCTCCCCTTGCGGGTCTGATCCCATCACAGCCCGCCATTCATTCCCCGTTCACGATGCCCGGCACGTACCCCCGCAGGCGGGGTTCACGCCTTGCCCGCCTTGTTGGCTGTGCCACGCAAAGAAGCCGCCCGTACCGTGCCGGGCGGCACTGCGTACGAGAGTGTGAATATGCCAGGATCACCAGCATGGCCGAGGCAGCCATGACCAATACCGGACCCACTGGGCAGCCAGGCCCGCTGTCGGTCGTGTCCACGACCGTCGACGGCATCCGCAGAGTGCCCCTGGCCGGAGAGATCGACCACCACACCGGCGACACACTCCGCCAGGCCCTGGATGCTTCGACCACGGCATTGTCGGCGTCGACACCCTCACCGACTGCCGGGAAACCCTCCACCAAGCCCTCAGCCACGGACGCTTCAGCGGCGGCCTCTCCATGGGCGGGAAGAAGGCGGCCCGCATAGGTGGTGGCGGAGTGCCCGGCCCGGCATGGCCGACGGAACCGCTTCTGGGACCGATTCGCGGTCCTGCTGCCCGAGCGACCGGAGTACCACCCGGACCACGTCCAGCTCGGGGCGGGTTCAACGCTGCCCGGGGTCGTCCGGGTGCTCGCGCGTCACCCCCAGCGTGCTCGCGGCCACGGCCGCGGGCCGCTTCGACGCGGACGAGGTCCTCGCCGAGCGCATAAGGCACACCGTCGACCTGCTGCTGGACCGCTCCCGTGTGCTGGCCGAGCGGGTCGCCGACGGCCGGGTCGCCGTGGTCGGCCTGCGCTACCGGCTCGCCGACGGCGGCGCCCAGCTCGTCGCCGCCCGGGGCCTGGGCGCCGCGGTACCCACCGCGGTCTGACCGGCCCCGGCTCGTTCCACAGCGGTTCCTCAGCGTGCGGGACCGGGCCAGTGCGCCAGGCCGTCGAGGGCCGGCGACTGGCAGGTGGCCTCCTGCGGCGAGTCGTAGAACTCGTAGGCGTCGGCCAGGCCGCCGTGCGCGAAGACGGTGCGCATCCGAGCCGAGGGGCACGTGATCCGCAGCGAGCCCTCGCGTTCCCGGATGCGTTTGGTGAGCGTCACGACGGTGCCCAGGAACATCGAGTCCAGGAAGGGCACGAAGCACAGGTCGAGGACGAAGTGGCGGTGCCCCTCACCCAGCAGCCGGATGACTGCCTGACGGATCAAGGCGTGGGTGTGGATGTCCACCTCGCCGTCGACCTCGACAACGGTCCAGCCGTTGACGACGTCGCAAGCGACGGCGATCTCCTCGGTGCGGACGATGCTCCAGCGCATGGCCCGTCCCTTCTCGCGGCTCTGCACGAAACGCCAGGCCCCCTGCGACGCGTTGCACGCCTGGTCAGCGAGGGTTTGCGTGCAGATGCCGCCTGCCTCCATCCAAGGCGTTTCCCGGTTGATCGCAAGCCGGGCAGGGCGCCGGCGCCACGGTGAAGGACGCGGGCCCTGCGACGGACCCCGTCACGGCACACGACGCAGCTGCAGCAGGCCCTCCGGGTTGAACTGCACGCGGTCCTGCCCCACCACGCCGCCGCCCCACCAACGACCTGACCGTGCAGGTGGTCTACGCCAAGCGCGCCGATGTCGGCGCCGGCTGCGAACGGAGACCGGTTGCGGTCGGAAGGTGCCCCGCAGGGTACCCTCCGCCCGCGCTGCTCAGCGGCGTGCTGGAGTCGGCGAAGACGTTCAGCGGGAGATCTGTTGTGGGGGCAGTGAAGACAGACATCAGCGAACCGGACCCTACCCGTCTTCGCGCCGCGGACCGTGCCAGTCCAGGATGAGGACAGTGGCGTCGTCCCTGAGGTTTCCCCGACAGGCATCCAGTACCGCGGTGGTCAGGCTGCGCACGGCCTCCCTGGGATGTGAGGTGCGGGTGTCCCACACGAGGGATGCCAGGTCGACGGCTCCGGCGCCGCGTTCCTGCATGCCGTCAGTGAGCAGGATCAGACGGTCGCCGGGGAGAAGATGGAGTTCCTGGACATGGTAGGAGGCGGGGGCTGCCACGCCGAAGGGGAGGTTGACTGCGAGCTGGACCTCTTCGACCTCGGTGGCGCCTTTGCGTAGGCGCAGGGGCCGGGGATGCCCTGCGTTGACCAGTTCGCAGGTCCCCGTTGTGAGGCCGATGCACAGCAATTGGCCAGTGGCCAGACCGCGGCTGTGGGTCAGCAGGACGTCGTGGGCGTGTTGCGCCTGCTGGAGTGCGTCACAGCCGCTGCGGCGGGCGCCGCGCATAGCGCCGACCAGGAGTGTGGCGAGCAGCGCGGAGTTGGTGTCGTGACCCATGGCGTCGGTGACGGACAGGTGCAGTGTGTCGCGATCGAGTGTGTAGTCGTAGGTGTCGCCGCCGATGTCGTCGGCCGGCACCAGCCCTGCCGCGAGGGTGAACTGGGGAGCCTCGCAGCAGGAGGCCGAGGGAAGCAGGTGGTGCTGGATCTCGGCGGCCAGGCTGGTCCGGGTGGTGCGCCGTCCCGCGTGGTACAGGTCGGTGAAGCGGCGGTCCGTGACGATGATGTAGGCCAGTGCGTGCGCCGCGTCTTCGATCTGCGCGAGCACGGTGTCGTCGGCGTTCTGCAGCGTAGCCTCCAGCAGACCGATGCAGTCGCCGCGGTTGGTGACCGGCGAGATCACGCGCCGCCCGCCCTGGCCGTCCGGTTCCACGCGCTGGCACTGGGTGCGCAGGACTGCGTCGTAGACGCTGCCCTCCAGGTCGATCCGCTCGGCAGCGCCGCCCATGTCATCCTCGGCCTGTGTGGTCAGGCGCAGCAGCCGCCGACCCACGAGGTCGACGAACAGGAACGACACACGCTCCGCCCCGAAGCGCTTGCGCAGGTCATTCGCAAGTACCTCGACGGACTCCCCGGGCGGTGCCGCCTCAGCGGCGGCCAGAAGCTGCCCCAGTTCCAGATCCCCGCCATCCATGGCAACCTCCTATCGGTTGCCGGTCCTTCTTCCCCGGGTTCGCCCCTCGTCACCCACTACCTGCATCACGCCCGCTCGCGGTTCTCTCTTCCGGCGGAGTTCGGTTGACGCGTTGAGCCCGTCTGAGCCGCCGAACGGCGGTGCGGTCCCTCAGCGGCCGCGTCCGCCGGCAGTGCATCGGTTCCCTCAGGTTCGGGCGTTCTGATCAGGCTGATGTCCTCGGCTGAGGCTTGCCGCCCTCGGCGCGCAGTTGCTCGTTGATGCGCTGCGCCTCTTCGAGCTGGTCTTCGAGGATGACGATGCGGCAGGCGGCCTCTATGGCGGTGCCCTGGTCGACGAGTTCGCGGGCTCGGGCGGCGATGCGCAGCTGGTACCGGGAGTAGCGGCGATGGCCGCCGTCGGAGCGCAGCGGGGTGATCAGGCGGTGTTCACCGAGGGCACGGAGGAAGGCAGGGGTGGTGCCGAGCATCTCGGCGGCCCGGCCCATGGTGTAGGCGGGATAGTCATCATCGTCGAGAGGGCCGACGGGACGGGAACCGGCAGGCGGCATAGACCTCTTCTTTCGGGGACGCGTCGGGGGGCCCGGGTGCCGTACTGGCACCCGGGCCCCGAGCTTTCAACACCATCTACCGGCGCTCCGCGCCGGCCTTCTTTTTCCGCAGGTGCCGCCCGGGAGGGCGGGGCTGCGGGGATCGCGAATGCGTGACCGGGGACCACCTTCCAATCCGGGGCCTTGCGTTGTACCCGGGCGGACTGCTTCCTCGCCCGGGCGATCCTGATGGCGTTCTGCTCCTTACCTTTCGATTGCGCGGATACCGCGGGTGCTGCTCACAGCCCCACGGGGGCCGTGTCCTTCTGGTCTACCTGTACAGCAGTTCGTACCTGCTGTACCTACTTCGACTTCTGGGTACGGAGACAACGCTAACCCCGCATCGGCGGAATGTCTACTGTCGCCATGACAGTTTTCCTCCATGGAGGGTGTGTGTGCTTCTACCGCAGGTAAGGGAGGAAGAGTGCCCACTCGAATGGCGGTCGCCCTTCCTGGGTCGGGGCGCACGATCCGCTCAGAGACCCCAGCCGAGGGGCGGGATGCCGCAGCTGCTCACGGCGTCGCCTCGTACCGGACGGTGCTGGACGTCGACGACGTCACGTTCATGGACTCCAGCGGCATCAACGCTCTCACCACCACCCCCGAACCGCGCGAAGCGCCGGGAGCCGGTTACGGCGGGCAGCACCCAGTGCCTCCGTCGCACGTCTCTTCCAGATCGTCGGTCTCGATGACGTCGTAGCCTGTCACCCCACCGCTCGCGACGCCTTGCACCCCTGGCCTCGGGGCCGTGCGCCGGATAACGCCTGATGCCCGCCACGGTTGTGGCGGGCATCAGGCCGGGTGCGGACAGCTGGCTGTCAGCCGGTGGTGAGCAGGCCCTCGCGCAGGCGAGCGAGGCAGCGGGACAGGAGCCGGGAGACGTGCATCTGGGAGACGCCCAGGCGCTCGCCGATCTGGGCCTGGGTGAGTTCTTCCACGAAGCGCATGTGGATGATCTGCCGGTCGCGCTCATCCAGGTCAGCGATCAGCGGGGCCAGGGAGTGGAAGTCCTCCACCAACTCCAGGTCGGTGTCTTCGACGCCGATGAAGTCCTGGAGGACGCTCTCGCCGTCCTCGCTGCCGCCGATGGCGGCGTCCAGGGAGGAGGAGTTGTAGCCGTTCGCGGCCAGACGGGCCTCCATCACCTCGTCCTCGGGCAGGCTCATCAGCTCCGACAGTTCCTTGACCGTCGGCGTGCGGCCCAACCGGCTTCGCAGTTCTTCCGTGGCCTGGGCGAGCTGTACGCGGGCCTCCTGCAGCCGCCGGGGAACGTGCACGGCCCAGGTGGTGTCGCGGAAGAACCGCTTGATCTCCCCGACGACATAGGGGATCGCGAAGGAGGTGAACTCCACCTCGCGGGACAGCTCGAACCGGTCGATCGCCTTGATCAGGCCGATCATGCCGACCTGGACGATGTCCTCCCTCTCCTCCGGTCCGCGGCTGCGGAACCGGCCGGCCGCGTAGCGGACCAAGGACATGTTCATCTCGATGAGCGTGTTGCGCGCGTAGCTGTACTCGGGCGTGCCCTCCTCCAGCACTGCCAGCTGTTCGAAGAACAACCGGGAGAGTTCGCGGGCATCCTTGGGCGCCACCCGGGTGGGGTCGGCGACTTCGGGCAGCTCGGTGGTCTGTGTGTCCAGCGTGCTCATGAGCGCCATGTAGGTCCCCTCCCGGATTCGAACTCGTGCCACGGCCCGCTGTGAAAGGGCCGACGGCGCTTCGGTTACCCCTTCACTTTCCACCCATGCCTGCCACCACGCGATCGAGGGGCAGGGCTGTGAGCTGGCACGTCTCCCCGCTGAGAGGCCGCCCGCCCGGTCCGGCCGGAGAACCCGCCGGCGTTCCGGAGTCGGCCTGGCGTCCTTCGTGCTGCGGGTGGAGCAGGGGTTGCGACCGGAACCGGGGCGGCGCCCTGTGGCACAGGCCAGCAAGCGGGTCACGGGTGCAGTGGCGTCGGGGTCCTCGAATGGGGCCCCGGTCGGGGGCGTCAGGGGGCGAACCAGTAGCGGTTGCACCGAGATACGGGCCCCCACTGGCCGTTCCACCTGCCCCACCCGGCCCGCATCGGCGGCCCGAGCCACCGGCAGCACTGGGTCGGAGTCCCCCACCTGGACCTCCACCAGATCACCGGCGATCCGGTTCGAGGACTCACACCGGCCCCGTTGCTGACTCTTCCGACGGCGCGCCCCTCGCTGTCGGGATAATGCGTCAGTCGTCCGCGGCCCCTGGCACCGGTGCCGCCTTCTGTGCGGCAGCCAGGACGAGGTCAGGGGCAAGACCCCGACGTGAGGGGCCTCTACCTCATCGCGGCCGTGCTGGAGCCGGCCGTGGTGGCGCGGCTGATCTCTGTCCGGCGGGGCTGAGCAGCGAGGGGAGACCGTGGTCCTGCACTGGCTCCGCCGCCAGAAGGCCTGTGTGATCCACAGGGCCCGCTCAGGGACCCGGCAGACCAGTGCCGTGGAAGCTCGCGCACTGGCCGCGCGGATGCGGAGCATGCCCCCGTACGAGCACCCGGTCCCTGAACGATCTCGGGGTGCCGCGCACACCCCGAGGGCGAAGACTCCTCGGCCCAGGAGCTCTCTGCACAACCGGGCCGGCCCGCAGCCGACGTCGAGGTCGGGGCCGACGCTGCGTTCCAGCACGGCAGCCGCAGACAGACCGGGCCGAGGCCGGGTTGCGGGGCCAGCGCGCAGGGGTCCTCGTCGGCGGCGTCCAGTGCGCCCTCGTCGGTCGTCACGATGTGCCGCCACGCCCTGGGCCGGACGGGCCCTCGTCGGTGCGGCGGGCATGCCGGCAGCGGCGGAGCCTGACCGCGAACGCCACCGCGGAGCCGGCGAAGAGTACGCCGGTGATCGCCAGCCACCGACTGACGTAGACGCTGTCGGGCAGCCCCGTGTCGCCGGGGTAGGGGGCCGCCAGACGGAAGACGAGAGGGAACCAGACCAGCAGGAGCAGACAGGACAGGAAGGCGGGGACGCGCAGGTAGTTGATCCACGGGACCATCGGTCCGTCGACCGCTCGATGCCGCAGTACGGAGAGGGTCGACAGGTCGGCCAGCGAGTACAGGGGCAGCAGGATCAGGTCGTGGAGGACGGCCGCACCGACGAACCAGATCGCCACCTCCTGCGGCTGGACGGCGAACAGACGCACCGTGGCGTAGCCGGTGAGGGCGAACGAGGCGATCAGGACCAGAAGATGCAGGGGGCCGGAGCCGTACCAGCGGACGAATCGTGCCATGGTCACGCCCTGAAGGTGAGCCGATGGACCCATTTGGTGTTGTTCACGCCGGGGTTGGCCGGGACGATGATGCGGGCCGGGTAGCCGTGGTCGAGCGAGAGGTCCGCGCCGTTGACGCGGAGGGCGAGCAATGCCCGGGAGTCGTTGATCTGGTTGCTTCGCAGCACCACCCTGGTGAAGGGGCCAGGGGGCTGGATGGACCGCACCAGAACGCTTCCGGCGTCGGACATGCCGACCAGGGCGGCCAGGTCGGCCAGCCGTACGCCGCTCCAGTGCTGGTCCTCGGTGGACCATCCCTCCACGCAGGCGATCGGCAGGGCGGCGGCGTGCTGAGGCATCGCCAGGAGCTGCTCGCGGGTGAGGATCCGTGGCGCTCCGCGTCCGTGGACCTCCAGCCGCCAGCCCGGGCCGACCAGTGCGGGTGTGACGCCGACGGCTGCCGCCGTCTTGTTGATCTGGAAGCCGTTGGGGCCGACGCCCGGATCCCGGTTGTGCGGTGCGAGCAGCGCGGTGGCACGCAGCCGGCCACCGATGCTCTGCCCGGCGGTCACGACGAGGAGGAGCAGCGATCCCGCTCCCACCATGCCCGCCGCGCCGCGGCGGGTCATGGTCGGTGGGGCGGGGACCGCCGCCACCAAGCCGTCCGGATCAGGGGGTTCGGGCACCGTGTGGGCGAGATCGGTGCGCAGTTCCGCGCGCAGGCTGCGCGAGCGCAGGGCCCGGGTCATCCGGCCGAGTCTGAGGCACACATGGACCACGAAGGCGGCCATGAACACCCAGGCGCCGTAGAAGTGCAGGCGATAGAACGAGCCCGGGAAGACGTAGTACAGCTGGATGTTGAAGATGCCGGTGACGAATTCGAAGATGACGCCGCCGACGAGCAGGAGCAGGGACAGCCGTTCGAGTCCATGCGCGAGGGAGCGCACCGGCAGCCATTCGAACAGCTTCGGGATCACCGACCACAGCTTGGCCAGCAGGACCGGCACCAGAACGACGCCCAGCGTCACGTGCACGCCTTGGAGCAGTCGGTAGAGCCAGTACGGATGCGTGGGCCAGTCGAAGAGGTAGAAGCCCAGCACGCCCTTGTCGGGGGTCTCGTCGTTGAGAGGGCTCAGCTCGGGGTTGTAGGAGGCGTAGGACAGCAGTCCGGTGACGAACAGCAGCGGAATGCCGGCCAGCAGCACGCAGCCGAACACCGACGTAAGCCAAGGCCCCCGGATCGGACTGCGCCAGAACCCGGGACGGAACGGCCCCGGGGGCGCGGGCAGTCGCCCGATGCGCAGCGCCGCCGTACGGGCACGAGCGGCTGCCTTCGACACCGCTGCCGCCCCACCGGCCAGTACACGCTTCGGTTGCTCCCACGCATGCTTCTCGGCCGGTCTTCGGCGGCGTGATCCACTGGGTGGCTCCGAGTCCGACGGCCCTCCGCGGCTTGTCTCCGGCATCGCGCTACCGGTGCTCGGGGTTCTCGTAGTCGCGGCGGCAGCCGGCGTCCCAGGCGGTGCGCTGGTTGCCGTAGGCGGGGATGCCGCCGAGGTCCTTCAGGGCGCGGGCCAGGTGCAGGAGGTTCCAGGTCATGAAGGTGGTGTTCCGGTTGGTGAAGTCGTTCTCCGGGCCGCCCGAGCCGGGATCGAGGTACGAGGGGCCAGGACCGGCCTCGCCGATCCATCCGGCGTCCGCCTGCGGCGGGATGGTGTAGCCCAGGTGCTGCAGGCTGTAGAGGACGTTCATGGCGCAGTGCTTGACGCCGTCCTCGTTGCCGGTGATCAGGCAGCCGCCGACACGGCCGTAATACGCGTACTGCCCGGCTTCGTTGAGCAGGCTGGAGCAGGCGTAGAGGCGCTCGATCACCTGCTTCATCACGGAGCTGTTGTCACCGAGCCAGATGGGGCCGGCCAGCACGAGGATGTCGGCCGCCAGGACCTGTTGGTACAGCTCGGGCCAGGCGTCCGTCTCCCAGCCGTGCTCCCGCATGTCGGGCCACACACCGGTGGCGATGTCGTGGTCCACGGCACGTACGACGTCGACATGCACCCCCTGTCCTTCCAGGATGGTGGTGCTCCGGTGGATCAACCCCTCGGTGTTGCTCGTCTCCGGTGAGCGTTTGAGGGTGCAGTTGAGCACCAGGGCGCGCAGGTCGTCGTAGCGGGCCGGTGGTGCGTCGGTGTCGGGCGACGTAGCGGTCACACGGTCCTCCCGGAGTTCCGCCGCCGGCCCGTGCACGGCGACTCGTCCACGTCGCCCAGCGTGCGGGCCGCCCGCGGTGACCGCCACCACAACACATCCGAATGGCCCTGGGCGGTCCACGCCCCGGTCGGCGGCGGACGAGTGGCCGGGGCAGACGGGCCTGCCTACGTTCGCCCCATGGGCACCGAAGACATGACCGGGTCGCGGAACACGGCAGCAGCGCAGGACGTGGCGCACCTGCTGGTGCGCTGTCTGCGGGCCGAGGGTGTGGAGTACGTCTTCGGCATCCCCGGTGAGGAGAACATCCGCTTCGTGGACGCCTTGCAGGGCTCCGGGATCCGGTACGTCCTGGTGCGCCACGAACAGGCCGCCTCGTTCATGGCGGAGATCTACGGGCGGCTGACCGGCCGGGCAGGGGTGTGTTCGGCCACACTGGGCCCCGGCGCGATCAACCTGCTGCTCGGCACCGCGGACGCCATGACCAACAGCTCGCCGGTGGTGGCCCTGTCCGCGCAGGGCTCCCTGCGCCGCACCCACAAAGAGTCGCACCAGGTCATCGACCTGGTGTCGATGTTCGCTCCCGTCACCCAGTGGGCGGCCCGCGTGGAGTGTCCGGACGCGGTGCCGGAGATGGTGCGCAAGGCGTTCAAGACCGCGCAGAGCGAACGCCCCGGAGCGGTGTTCCTGGCGGTGCCGGAGGACGTCGAAGCGGAGCGACCCGCCGAGCATGTGGCACCCCTGCAGATCGACGCGGTGCACGCCGATGCGCCGTCACTCTCGCAGATCGCGCGTGCGGTCGAGGTGCTCACCGCGGCACGCCGTCCTGCCGTGCTGGCCGGCCACGGCGCCGCCAGGGCCGGGGCGTCAGCCGCTCTGCTGCGGTTCGCCGAGCGGCTGAACGTCCCCGTTGCGACCACGTTTCACGGCAAGGGTGTCTTCCCCGACGACCACCCGAACGCTCTGGGTGCGGTCGGCTTCATGCGCCACGACTACGGCAACTTCGGCTTCGACGCCGCCGACGTGCTGATCTGTGTGGGCTACGAGATCCAGGAGTTCGATCCGTCCAAGATCAACCCCAGTGGCGACAAGCGGATCGTGCACGTGCACCGCTTTCCGGCCGAGGTCGACGCCCACTACCCCGTCGCAGTCGGCGTCCAGGGCGATCCCTCCCAGGCACTGGACGCCCTCGCGGCAGCGCTGCCCGACGGACTCACCTACGACTCGGCGAGCAGCGCGAAGATCCGTACGCTGCTCGACGAAGAACTCCGGTACGGACGCGACAACGACACGTTCCCCCTGGTGCCACAGCGCGTGGTGGCGGACGTCCGCACCGCGCTGGACCGCCACGACATCGTGCTCGCCGACACCGGCGCCGGGAAGATGTGGATGTCGCGTCTTTACCCCACCTACGAACCGGACACCTGCCTGGTCTCCAACGGCCTGTCCACCATGGGCTTCGCGCTGCCGGGCGCCATCGCCGCCAAACTGGCCCGGCCGGACCGGCGCGTCCTGGCGATGATGGGCGACGGCTCGTTCCTGATGAACTCACAAGAACTGGAGACCGCGGTGCGCGAAGGCATCCCGCTGGTCGTCCTCGTTCTGGTGGACCAGGAATACGGTCTGATCACTTGGAAGATGGAACTGGAACTCGGCCGCCACAGCCACACCCGGTTCACCAACCCGGACCTGGTCGCCTACGCCGAGAGCTTCGGCGCACGCGGCTTCCGGGTCGAGTCCGCCGACCAGCTGCTGCCCGCACTGCGCCGCGCCCTCGACGACGAAGGCGTCTCCGTGATCGCCTGCCCCGTCGACTACTCCGAGAACCTGCGCTTGACCGACCGGCTCGGCAGTCTCAGCGGCCCGTTCTGATGCACGTCACCTACTCGTTCGACCCGCACCCGCGCGGCACTCTTGCGGCCATCCGCGTCGCAGGCGGTCCCGGTGGCCCCTTCCGGCTGGCCACTGCCCTGCTGTCCCGCCGGGTCCGCTCCTCCCTCGCCAAGGACCTGCGCGATCTGGAACGCCGGCTCGCCAAGCCGAAGGAAGACGTGTGAGGGCGTAGGACAGGGCCGCGTCGGCCGCGGCGGATGCTGAGCCGGCCCGGTGGACCCACGAGGGCCGTACCTTCGCGGCCGGTCCGCCGCCCGAGTGACGGCGAGCCGGCGCGGGCGCCCTCTTACGTGCGGCACACAGCAAGCGGGGAAGCAGCCCACCATGATGACGATCCCAAGTACGAGATCTTCGTCAGCGGCTGTCAGCGCCTTCCTCACCTGGGTGAGGGACGGGGGGACCACCTCCAGGTGCTCACCGGGCCGTGCTCCCACCCCCGGTCCGTGCGGCCGCCCACAGTGCGATCTGCGTGCGCGAGCGCAGGCCCAGTTTGTCGCGGACCTTGTCCAGGTGCGTGGCGACCGTGTGGATCGAAAGGCCGAGCCGGGCCGCGATCTGCCGGTTGGTCAGCCCTTCGGCGACGAGTTCGGCCACCGTGGACTCCCTTGCGGTGAGCCGCTCGTCGCCGGCGCGGACGTCGCGCGCCGTGCGGGCCTCGCCGCTCCCCGCGCCGAGCGCGTACACCACCAGCCGCTCCCCGCGCAGCCCGCGGGCACCGGCGACGGCAGCCTCCTGCGCCGCTGCCGAGAGCCGTGTCCGGGCACGCTCCGCCGCCTGTTCCACCCTGTGCCGCCAGGGAGCCTCGGGCTCGGTGTCCAGGTGGCGCCGCGCCTGCACGCTCGCCTCGTACAGCCGCAGCGCACGCTGCATGTCGCCGCTCTCGGCGGCCACGAGGGCCAGACCCTCCACGGGGTACAGGGCATGGAAACTGGACCCTGGGACGATCCGCAGCACCTCGGCGAACAAGGTCTCCGCGCTGCGCAGACGCCCCAGGGCCAGCCGTACGGCCCCCGCGGTGTGCAGCGCGGCCGCGGTCCGAGGCCATGGCGCCTGCTGCCGCAGCACGGGCAGACATCGTGACATCAGTTCGTCGGCCTCCAGCTCTCCGCCGGCCTGGAGCAGTGCCCAGGCCAGGTGGTGGGTGCACCAGGCCGTGTCCTGCGGCGTCGCGGTGGACGCGACGACCTCCAGGCACTCCCTCAGATCCGCGATGGCCTCGGCGAACTCACCGCGGCACAGCCGCGCGGCCGCCCGGGCGTCCAGGGCGTTGGCCAGTCCGGCGGCGTCACGGCGCGTCCGCTCGCCCCGCACCGCCTGCTCGGCCAGGCGCAGTGCCTCGTCCAGGTCGGCCTGCTGACAGGCCACCCGTGCGGCGAGCGCCGACACCTGCCCGCCCAGCGCCCGGCCCGCGGCTCCCCGCAGGAGACCGGTGAGCAACGCACGGGCGGCCGACGGCTGTTCCTGCTGGTAGTGCACGCGCG
This sequence comes from Streptomyces sp. NPDC001135, assembly GCF_053598395.1. Taxonomy (NCBI): domain Bacteria; kingdom Bacillati; phylum Actinomycetota; class Actinomycetes; order Kitasatosporales; family Streptomycetaceae; genus Streptomyces; species Streptomyces sp. NPDC001135. Next base: position 121,973 of record NZ_JBSFKD010000015.1, read on the forward strand.
CCAGTTCCAGGGTCAGCCGCACCCGTACGGTGTCGCCGTGGCCCGCGCTGCAGTTCAGTATGGAGGCGAGATTGTCCCGTTCCGCCGCGAGCGGGCTGCCGGCCTGGTCGGCGAACACCTCCCCGCGGCCCCGCCCGGCCAGCTCGGTCAGCCACGCGAGCGCCCGGCGCAGGGTGGCGTGCAGCTCACCGGATGCCCGCAGACGGTCCAGGGCGCAGGTACGGATGGCACTCAACTGCCGGAAACGTGTGGGCGCCGTCTCTCCCGGCAGACGGACGACGAGCGACTTCGCTTCCAGGGCGCACAGGATGCGGAAGACCTGCCGCCGGCCTATGCCGTCACCGGCGCAGACGGTTTGTGCGGCGGTCGCGTCGAACCCGCCGACCAGGACCGAGAGGCGCCGGAAGACGGCCTGCTCGGCCGGATCCAGCAGCCGGTGGCTCCAGTCGACCGCTGCGGCGAACCCGCTGTGGCGTGCGGGTCCGGTGCGGCTCCCCCTGGTCAGAAGGTCCAGTTGGGAGAACTGGTCTTCCAGCCCCGCCAGGATGTCGCTCAGCGCGAGGGCACCGACGTTGCGGGCCGCGAGTTCGACGGCGAGCGCCAGGCCGTCCAGGCGGCGGCAGATCTCGGCCACCACGTGGCCGTTGCCGCGATGGAGCGTGAACCCCGGGGAGTTGCTCGCGGCGCGGTCGACGAAGAGCCGTACGGCATCGGACTGCATCAGGGCCGTCACATCGTCTCCGGCGTCGGCCGCCGGCAGGGACAGCTCGCCGACCCGGAACACGGTCTCTCCGGGCACCCTCAGGGCCTCCCGGCTGGTGGCCAGGATCCGCAGACGGGGGCAGCGGCCCAGCAGGGTCTGGGCCAGCCTGGCGCACGGCTCGGCCAGATGCTCGCAGTTGTCCAGAATCAGCACCCGGGGGGCGTCACCGATCGCCCGCACCAGCGCGTCGACGCCGGTCCGGCCCGCTCGCTCGCCCACTCCCAGCGCGGCGGCCAGGGACTGCGTCAGCAGCGCGCCGTCCTGGAGTGAGGCGAGTTCCACGAGGTCGACTCGTGCGAAGCGCTTGGGTAATCGCTTGGCGAACTCCAGCGCCAGCCGGGTCTTGCCCACCCCGCCGGCACCGGTCAGCGTGAGGAGGCGCGAGGTCCTCAGGAGGGTGCGCAGGCCCGACAGCTCGTGCTGCCGGCCGACGAAGGAGTCGAGCGCCGGCGGCAGGAAGCTCCCCCCGGCCGTCGCGACCGTGGCACCCGAAGCCGCCCGTCGCCGCAGCGCCCGCTGCCGGCAGGCGCTGGAGCAGTACCGAGCCGGCCGACCCCCGTGCGGCCTCACGATCAGCGCCGCACCGCACACATCGCATGTTCGACTCCGGCTCATCCCCGATTCCTGGCCGCACCGCCCCGGAACGAAACCATCGCCTTCGGCTCATGTGTCCCTGTGAAAACCGCGCCGGTCGGCTTCGGCAGGAGCGGAGCGACCGCCGTCGCGCGTGCGGTGGCCGGCTCCGTGGCGGGGCCGGCCACCGCGGGCATCCCGGTGCGTCAGGTCGCGTCAGGGTGTGGCGGCGGGGTCGATACCGAGTACGACGCTCCCGGTCACTCCCTTGCCGAGGTCGCTGCCCGCCTGGGTGAGATTCAGCAGGGTCGAGGACCCGCCGTTGCGGTAGATGCCGTCCCGCGCGTTGAGCGTGCGGGTGGCCGTGTTGTTCCGGTACGGCGACCGGGCGGCGATCCTGGTGTTGTACGCCTCCGGGAAGTAGAGCTGGCCCGTGTGGGACACGTGACCGCCGTGGTACGTCCCGCCCGACACGGTGCCTCCCTCATGCGTCTTGACGTGGATGTGGAGGGCCCGGCCGACGTACCAGCCGGGGTAGACGGTGGTGAACTCCGCGACACCGGCGGAGTCGGTCAGCTGCACGCCGCGCAGGAAGGTGGTGTCCGGGGTGGAACCGCCGGCGACATACCCGGAGTAGACCCCGAGGGCGTCGCAGTGCCAGATGTCGACCGCCGTCTGGGGCAGCGGGGCGCAGGTCGCCGCGTCGACCACCGTCACGCGGAGGGTCAGCGGGACACCCGCCTTCCCCTCTGTGATGTCCTTGCGGACCGTCTCCAGGTCCAGGTAGTACGGCCCCTCGGTCTGCTCGGGCGTGAGGACACAGTCGGCGGCCGGCCGGGCCGCGGCCCGGTGCCCGGTGGCGGCGGTCGCCTGCGTCGCGGCGAGGCCCAGCGCGGCCACACCGAGGGTGGCGCCGCCCAGGGTGGCTATGACGGACCTGCGGGTGGCACCCGCGGGAACGTCCGACGGCTCGAGGTCGCGCTGCGGTTCCGCGGTGTTGTCGCGGGGGGTGTGAGTCATGGTGTGAGCATGACGCCGGTGACGGCCCACGGGATCGCACGGACGACCCACGGAGCCACCGCGTTACGAAACCCGGGCGGAGCAGGTCCGGTCGTTCGTCATCCCCGAGACGGCCCTCTCACAGGGCCGATGCCGCGACGGTCACCGCAGGGCCTCCGCACGCGGGAACGCGGCCTCCAGCCGGCCGCGCGCCCGGGAAGAAGGCGATCGCGCCGGCGAAGGCCACCCGGCCGGGCAGCGTCAGCGCCACGTCCCCGGCGGCGAAACCGGGGCCGGCCAGGACCGGAACGTGCCGTGTGCGGGTCCAGCGCCACAGGCGCACGGCGGGCACGGGCGCCGGCAGGGGTTGACGACCCGGTCCAGGGGCGGTGTGTCACCCGTCCGCCCCGGGTGCCCAGCCGGGGGGCCCGAACAGGTACCCGACACGGTCGCGCCAGCGCCGCGCCGCGCGGACGTCGCGCCATGCGGATGCGAACTCGTGGAAGGCCACCCGCACCGGGTTGTAGGTGCCGATGTTCTTCGTCAGGCCGTACACCACGCGTACGCCCTCCGGTTCGAAGGTGCCGAAGAGCCGGTCCCAGACGATGAGGACGCCGCCGTAGTTGCGGTCCAGGTACCTGGCGTTCGAGCCGTGGTGGACGCGGTGGTGGGAGGGCGTGTTGAAGAACCACTCCACCGGCCGCCACAGTTTGTTCACCCGCTCGGTGTGCAGGAAGAACTGGTAGACGAGACTGAAGGCCTGCTGCAGCAGGATCATCCACGGCGGAATGCCGAGCAGCGCCAGCGGCAGCCAGAAGGGCAGGCCCGTCATCGGCGTCCAGCTCTGGCGCAGGGCGGTGGAGAGGTTGAAGCTGAGGCTGGAGTGGTGGACCACATGGCTCGCCCACAGCACCCGCACCCGGTGGTGGGCGCGGTGGAAGGCGTAGTACGCCAGGTCGTCGCCGAAGAACAGCAGCACCCACGTCCACGCGGAGAGCGGCGACAGGTGCCACGGGGCGACGGCGAAGAGGGCCGCGTACACCACGATCGTCACCGCCTTCCACGGCACCGCGACGACCTGGCTGCCGGCGCCCATGGACATGCTGGTGACGGTGTCCCGCAGCTCGTAGCCGCGCGCGTCGTCGTCCGGGAGGAAGCGGTAGGACAGTGCCTCGACGACGACCAGGAGCACGAACGCGGGTATCGCGTAGACCACGGCCGGGATCATGTCAGCGCACCGCCTTCCGCGGCGCGGCGGGCACACTGCGGGACAGCAGCTCGCGCGCCAGCCGGTCGGCCGCCTCGGCCTCGCGTGCCGCGATGTGCGCTGCCAGGCGCTGATGTGCTTCGACGTCGAGGAGTTCCGCGGCCCGCAGGTCGTCCGGCACGTCGGCGACCGGGAGTGTGCCGCCCACCAGGCTGTTGAAGGCCAGCAGGTAGGCGGTGTTCCCGGACCCCTCCACGATCAGCCGCCACCAGGCGACGTCCGCTTCGGCCAGCTCGGTCAGATCGGGCCCGGTGCGGGCGTAGCGGCCCGCGGCCTCGGCGATCTCCCCGGCGGTGTCCTCGGAGCACCGGATCGCGCACAGCCGGGCCGCGTCGGCGCCGATGCACGCCCGCATCTCCAGGGCGTCGCGGGCGAGGTCCTCCACCGAGGGCCCGGCGTCGGCCGCCGCGATGCCCATGGCGAGGTCGAGGCCGGCGGTGTGCCGCCAGTCCAGGACGAGCGTGCGACCGCCGTGGCTGACCTCGACCAGCCGTGCCTGCTGGAGCCGTTTGACGGCCTCACGGACGGCATGCCGGTTCACCCCGAACTCGGCTGCCAGCTCCCGTTCGGCGGTGAGCGCGGCACCCGCCGGCAGTTCCCCGCCGAGGATCCTGTCGCGCAGGAGTGCGAAGAGCTGGTCGGAGACTGCCTCGCGCCGGACGGGTCCCTGATTCATGGCGATCAGGGTGGGGGCGAACGGCCTGCTGGTCAACTGGTTGGACCAGTTTTTCTGCGGGGGCACCGACCGGCTGCGCGCCCCGTGCGGGCTCTTCTCCGCCGCGTCACGATGTCGGACACGGACCCAACAAGCGGTCCAGTGACCGCCGTGTACGGTCGGAGGCCCCCGGGGTGGCGAAGAGCTGGATCTCCTGGTTGAGCGACAGATAGAGGCCGACCAGCTCGTACACGACCTGTTCCGGGTCGGTGTCCGCCGGGAGTTCGCCCGCCGTCACGGCCGCGCGCACCTCGGTGGCGAGGCGCCGCCGCCAGACGCGGGCGAGCCGGGCCACCGCGTCGCGGACCGGGCCGCGACGGGCGTCGAACTCGACGGAGGCCGTGGCGAACAGGCACCCGCCGGGGAAGACGTCACGTTCGTTCTCGAGGTAGGCGATCCAGGTGTCGCAGATGGCGCGCAGGCGGGGCAGGCCCGGCCTCTCCTGAGCCACGGGTTCCCACACCAGGCGTGAGAACGCTGCCGCGGCTCCTTCCAGCGTCGCCAGCTGAAGCGCTTCCTTGGTGCCGAAGTGCCCGAGCACACCGGCCTTGCTCATCTCGAGGTCGGCCGCCAGGCGTCCGATGGTGAGCCCTTCGAGACCGTCGAGCGAGGCGAGCGCGATGCCGCGCTCGACGATGCGCTGCCGCGTTCTGCGGGCTTCCACTGCGGAGTTGCGAGGGCTCATGCCGTCCATCGTAGCGAGCCGCGCACGTTTAACTTCCGACCGATCGGTTGCTATATTCCGCTGCACTGTCGCCGAGCGAGGAGATCACCTGTGCATGCCACCGTGCCGGGCAGCCGCATTGCCGCCATGGGCCACTACCAGCCGACGCGCGTCCTCACCAACGACGACCTGGCCGCCATGGTCGACACCAGTGACACATGGATCCGGCGCCGTACCGGCATCGCCACCCGGCACATCGCCGCCGCGGACGAATCGGTGACCGACATGGCCGCGGCAGCCGCGAGCAAGGCGCTGGCCGCATCCGGGCTGGAGCCCGCCCAGATCGGACTGATCACCGTGGCCACGTGCACGGCCGTCGACCGGTGCCCCTCCATCGCCGCCCAGGTCGCCGGACGTCTCGGCCTGCCCGCCCCGGTGGCCTTCGACCTCAACAACGGCTGCGCCGGTTTCTGCACCGCACTCGCCTGCGCCGATCACGCGATCCGTGCGGACGCCGCCCGGCACGCCCTGGTCATCGGCGTCGAGAAGATGTCGGACGTCACCGACTGGAGCGACCGCCGCACCTGCGTCCTGCTGGGCGACGGCGCGGGCGCCGCCGTGCTGAGCGCGGCGGACAGCGCCGGGATCGGCCCGGTCGCCTGGGGCTCCGACCCCACACGCGGCGACGCCGTCCGCCTGGTCGGCGACTGGCACCCCTCCTTCGCCCAGGAGGGCCAGACCGTGTTCCGCTGGGCCACCGGCGAACTGCCGGCCATCGCCCGCGAAGCCTGCGCACGGGCCGGCCTGTCCCTGTCCGACCTGGCCGGCGTGGTCACCCATCAGGCGAATCTGCGCATCATCGACGCTGTCGTCGGACAACTCGGTCTGCCCGACAGCGTGGTGATCGCCCGTGACGTGGTGGATGCCGGCAACACGTCGGCCGCGTCCGTGCCTCTCGCCCTGTCCAAGCTGGTCGAACGGGGCGAACTGCGCACCGGCGCCCCGGTCCTGCTGCTCGCGTTCGGAGGCGGACTGTCCTGGGCGGGCCAGGTCATCGACTGCCCTTGAGCCCTTCGAACGGGCCCGGCCGGCACGTCCTGTCAGGTGCCACGAGAGGACTGACCCGCCTCCGGGACACGTGAGTACGGGTACTCATGCGCACGCCGCCCGCCCGGGCGCAGAGTGCCAGAGCGCATCTGCGGTGACGCGCCGGAGAAGGAGGGGGAACATGACGGGATCGCGCAGGACCGTGGGGGGCACGGTTGCCGCCGTGGTCGTGCTGGCTCTCTCCGCCTGCTCCTCCCAGGACCGCGCCACGAGCCCGGAGGAAGTCCGCGAGCTCGCCGGCAGCGCCCGGGCGGCACACGCTCGGCAGGCCGCGCAGGACCGCCTTCGAGACGTAGTGCGGGCGTACGCCCACGACACCCCGCTCGGACGAGGCATGCTCGTCGTACGCGACGCCTGCTTCGGGGGAACAGCGAAGCAGTGGCTCGAGCCGAACGGCGACGACGCCTACAAGATCCGCTGTTCGATGCAGGTCAGCGCATACTACGGGGTCGATCCGAAGCGGCTCGGCTCCGTACTCGACGGCATATTTGCTGCCGGCGACCGACCGGGGTCCCTCATCGCGTTCGGTCACGACTACTACCGCAGCCACCTGGTCGACTACTACCGCGGACACGGTCCCAATCCGTCCGGTCCGCACTCCCCGGAGCCGACCCAGTTGTTCGACGCTCCGCAGACACTCGTCTGGGACCCGGTGCGTGAGCGCAATCCCCGCCTTCTCGTCGAGGAGCCCGGGCCATGCCCGAAGGACGACCCTCCGGTGACGCGCTGCCTGCGTGAGCCCGCGTCGGGATCGGTCGCGGGTCTCCGCAAGCGGCACGGCATGGTGGTCGAGCTGGATCTCGGCTCCACCGAATACTACGAAGTCGCCAAGGACGGCCACGTCGTCACGGGGTGAGCCTGCGCTGCCGGCGCCAGGGCTCATCCGCACCGCATCCCCGTCAGAAGGCGCGCAGAGCGTCGACGGCGATGCGTGCGGCCGTACCGATGACGGCATCGGCAGCGGGGAGGGTGGCGGCTGTGTTGGCGGTTCTGGTGAAGACGGCGACGGCATAGCGGCCGCCGTCGGGGTATTCGACGACACCCACCTCGTTGCGCGCCGTCGGCAAGGTGCCGGTCTTGCCGGCTACATGGACGTCGTCGAAGGGAAAGCCGGAGGCCAGGCGGTGTGGCCACACCTGCAGGCCGAGGAGGCGGCGGATGGAGGCGCCGTGTTCGGGGGTGCAGACCTCGTCGCGCCAGACCGCGCCGAGCAGCCGGGTCATGTCGCGCGGGACGCTGCGGTTGGTGCGGGTCGGGTCGAGCGCCCTGAGCCGGGAGATGACGTGGGGGTCGGCCAGGGCCTGGGCGCCGCCGGGTCCGGCGTCTTCCCGGATGGTCGCGAAGAGCTCCCCGAAGGTGTGGACGGCGTGCGTACGGGTGAGGCCCAGGCGAGCCGTGGTGCGGTTGACGGCGTCGAGGCCGACACGCCCCAGCAGCAGGTCGGCGGAGGCGTTGTCGCTGACGGCCATCATCAGGTACGCCACATCGCGCAGGGACATGCGCACCGGGTCGAGCATGGCGGCCAGTCCGGTGGGGCCGGCGGTGCGGCCGGCCGAAGCGCACTCGATCTGCTCGCCGAGATCCAGGTGCCCCGCCGCGGCCAGTTCGTGGAGGGTCACGAGCAGGCAGAGCTTGTGGACGCTGGCGGTGCAGACCGGCTGGTCCGCGCCGACGTCGATCTGTGCGCCGGAGTCGATGTCGAGGGCGTGCAGCCGGCCGGTGACACCGGCTTCGGTGAAGGCCGCGCGAATGCGGCCGGGGATGTCGGTCACAGCCAGTACTCCGATGCCGGGCGAAGGTGCAACGGCCGTGAGGGTACGTCGCCGGTGGCGCCGGCCGTCGCGCGCAGGGCGTGCGTGGCCGCCTCCGTGAAGGCGCTGACGGCGGCGTCGCCGCGCCCCTTGGGCCAGGCGACGGAGTGCCGCCAGGCCAGCGGGGCGCCGGCGAGGGGCCGCCAGACGACACCCGCGTCGATGCCGGCGGCGTGCTCCGGCTGCCGGTCGCGTGCCTTGGCGGGTTGGGCGTCGCGCGGGCCGAACGCCACGGCGTTGGCGGAGAGGACCAGACCGCGGACGAAGCTGGCGCCCTGACCGTGCCGGACCGCGGCCGGGGTGTAACCGTTGCGGGCACAAGCGGTCAGCAGCTCGTCGTACAGCGCCGGAGCCGCGGTACGGGGGAAGAGGATCAGGTCGTAGCCCACGAGCGCAGCGAGCGGTACCTCGTCGAGTTCGGCCGCCTCGGCGTCGCGCGGCAGCAGCACACCCAACTCGCGGCGCAGCACCGGGCCGAGCTCCAAACCGGAGACGTCACAGGGATGATGGACGATCCCGACGTCCAGGTCGTGCGACGCGAACCGGTCGAGCTGCTGGGTGGTGGTGAGTTCCAGCAGCTCCAGTTTCAGTCCTGCATGACGCCCCTGGAAGTCCGTGAGCAGCGCGGCGACGGTCTCGCCGGGGATGTCGGGCGACAGCGCGGCTCGCAGGAGCCCGGTCTCGCCGTCCCTGATGCGGCGCGCCGTGGCGGTGAACGCCTCGGAGCGGGCCAGCAGTTCACGGGCCTCCGCCAACAGCAGCGTCCCCGCTTCGGTGATGGTCACCTGTCGGCTGCTGCGCTCGAACAACCGGACACCCAGCTCCCGTTCCAGGCGCTGGATGCGCTGTGACAACGGCGGCTGGGCCATGCCCAGCCGAGTCGCGGCACGGCCGAAGTGTGACTCTTCTGCAACAGCCACGAAGCACTCCAGGTGCCGTACGAGGTCCACGATCAGCAATCATATCGGATATTGATCAATCCACGATTGATATGGGTCTTGGACAGGCACCGCGGGGCATTGCTCTCCTCGGGCTACGGATTCCCCACGCGGGGAGCCCGGCAACTGCCCACGGAGACAGGACCAGACGATGTCCGAACCCGAATACACCACCACGGCCACCAGCCGCCGCAAGCCCCGCAGGACCGTACGGGCCGTCACCGCGACCGCCGTGGTGACAGCCGTCGTCGCGGGCGCGACGTACGCGGCCGGCCTCGGCCCCTTCGCCCGCGGCACCTCCCGTTCCGGCCCCGCCCCGGCGGCCGTCGCCCAGGCCCGCGCCTTTCTCGCGGACTGGGCCGCAGGACGCCTGCCGAACGCGGCCGGCCGCACCGACCGGCCTGGTACGGCGCAGGAGGTGCTGGGCAACTTCACCAAGGGCCTCGACATCGGCAGACCCACGCTGACCGCTGCGGCCCCCGTCGAGGGCGGGGACGGCACCGTCAGCGTCCCCTTCACGGCGCGGATGCCCGTGACCGGCCTGGGCACCTGGACCTACAAGTCGACACTGTCACTCAGCAAGCACGCGGCGGGCGGATGGAAGGTGCACTGGACACTCTCGCTCGTCCACCCGCACCTGAGCGACTCGGCGAAGTTCCACCTGGAACGCGAGGACGCGGATCCGCCCCCCGCTGTCGACCGGAACGGGAAAACCCTCTCGGGCGACGCCCACCCCACCGTGCGCCCCGTCCTGGCCCAGTTGGCCTCCGGCGAGAGCTCCGGTTCCGGCCCGCGAGGTGCGATCCAGCTCGTCGACCGGACCACGGGGGAGGTCGAGCGTACGGAGGCCACCTTCGGCGGGAAGGGCGACACCTCGGGCGGCCGGGCCGTCCGCACCACGCTCGACGTCATCTGGCAGTCCGCCGCGGAGAGGGCCCTCACGGCCCACGCCGGCGGCAAGAACGCCTCGCTGGTCGCCCTCCGGATCGACAACGGGCAGATCCTGGCCATGGCCAACTCCCCGTCGTCCGGCTTCAACCGAGCCGTTTCCGGCACCTATGCGCCGGGCTCCACGTGGAAGATCGTCACCAGCAGCGCCCTGCTGCTCAAGAACGCCGTGGCGCCCGAGGACATCGTCGACTGCCCGAAGTACGTCACGGTCGGCAAGCAGTTCCACAACGTGGAGACCTCCGAACACCGCAACGCCACGTTCTCGAAGGACTTCGCGGAGTCGTGCAACACCGCCTTCATCGGCCTGCGGGGCAGACTCGGCGACCGGGAGCTCGGCGACGTCGCCCGCAGGTACTTCGGCGTCGGACAGGACTGGCACGTGGGCATCCCCTCCTACGACGGCTCGGTACCGGCGCCGAAGGACGAGACCGAGAAGGCCGCCTCGATGATCGGCCAGGGCAGGATCCAGGCCAATCCGCTGATCATGGCTTCCGTCACCGCGACCGCCGTCTCCGGAACCTTCCATCAGCCCACGATCAAGGGCGACGCCAAGGACACGACCACCACCGCCCCGCTTCCCGGCAGGGTCGTCGCACAGCTGCGCGAGATGATGCGCACCACCGTCACCGACGGCACGGCGAGAAGCCTGTCCGACCTCCCGGGTGACATCGGCGCGAAGACCGGTACCGCGGAGGTCTCCGAGGGCGAGCCCAACAACGGATGGCTCGTCGCCTACCGGGGCAACGTGGCCGTGGCGTGCGTCGTGGAGCAGGGAGTCACCGGCGGCGGCTCCGCCGGCCCCATCATCCACGGCCTGCTGACCGCTGTTCCCGCCGATGCCTCCTGAGGGACCGTCATCGCGCGGCAGGCGCGGCCGGCGTGGCGGCGGACGCGTTGCCACTGTGTTCTTTCGGCTCGCGTGTGTCAGGAACGGCACCGCTGCCGTCCGGACTGCCGGCGGCCCGATGTGCCGCGCAGCGCCAGGGCAGCCCGAGGACAGCACCGGGGCCATGGGGCTCCGCGCCTTCCTCCGGGTGACACGCTCGTCGACCGGCGCACCGGGCCGGGCCGGAAGTGACCGGCCGGGGAGCACGGAAGGCATGCGGCGGATGCTATGTTCGCGGCCGCGTGGGCCGTACCGGTCGAGTCCCGCGCCCCATGACGGCAGCAGGAGCATCCGCGTGACCAGCCGAGTTCTACTCGTCTCCCCCGCCACGAGCGTGTCGTTGCGGCAGGCACGGTTCGACGACGGCAGCTCGCTCGACGACGGTGGCGCGGCGCGGGCCCGGGCGGCGGCCGGGTCGCTGCCCGGCGCGGGGCGTGTGGCCGTCTCCCCCAGCACGCGCTGCCGGGAGACGGCCACGGCGCTGGGCCTCGACGGCGCGCCGGTGCCCGAGCTGGCGGGGCTCGACGTGGGCCGCTGGCGGGGCCGCACCCTTCAGGAGGTGGGGGCGGCCGAGCCGGAGGCGGTGGGCCGCTGGCTCACCGACCCGGGCTGCGCACCGCATGGGGGTGAGTCCGTGCGGGACCTGTGCGCAAGGGTGGCGCGGTGGCTGGCCGACGCGCGGGCCGCGGAGGGCCGTACGGTCGCCGTCGTCGAGCCGGAGGTGGTACGGGCGGCCGTCACCGACGCGCTGGGGATGCCCGCCACGGTGTTCTGGCGCCTCGATGTACCGCCGCTGACCGTGACCGAACTCAGTGGCCGGGCCGGGCGCTGGAATCTGCGGCTGGGGCGTCCGCTTGCCGCGCCGGACGCCGACCAGGACCTGCCGTTTGGATCAGGCCGGCTGTGAGGTGGGGTGCCTTCCAGCCGACCGGAGCACGGTCTCGTGCGTGCGGCTGCGAGGCGGAGGAGGGAGTCGACGCGGAGCGTCGGCGAGTGACGACAACGCGCCAGATGTGCGTGCCAGCCCCTGCGACGCCGGGATGATCCAAACGAGAGGGCCCAGGCGCCGGCGACCGGCGGTTCAGGCTGCCGAGTCCCGGTGACGGCGCAGCAGCGCCGCTATCGCGCAGCGCAGGCAGGCGCCGTCGGCGCTCGGCTCCGTGGCTTGGCGGCCGGGGCACGGCGTCGGCGCCGGGTGGGACCGTCCCTGGCAGCCGTCCCCGGAGGCCGCTATCAGGGTTTCCAGGTCGTGCAGGAGCTGTTCGGTGCGCTTGGCCTGCTGGGCGAGCACCCGCACGCGGGCGCTCTGGCCGCCGATCTGCCGTCGGCTGGCGACCAGTTGCTCGTACTCCCGCGGGGTGAGGGCGACCGCGTCGCGGCCACCGAGGGTGATGCGGCGGGGCTGTGGGGTTCTGGCCACTCGGTTCCTCCGCTCCTCGCCCGGGTGACGCGCCCGGTCCGCCGGATTCCCGTGCCCTGCCGATGATCCCGTGCGCGTCGGTGTCCGGAGAACGCCGAAGGGCCCCCGGATGGTTCCGAAGGGCCCTCTGTTGTCCGGAAGGGGTCAGTGCGCGGCCGGAACCGCTCGTCCCCTCCCGGCCGTCGCCGGCTTCGGGTTCAGCAGGCGCTCGGCCAACTCGCCGAAGAGGAGGCCGAATCCGGCCCACAGAGCGGTCTGGATCGCCAGTGCCGAGAGCCGGAACCGCCACAGCAGGGTGGCCGGGAAGCCCTTGGGCACCTCGTTGACGACGGGCAGGAACTGGTAGGCCAGAGCGATCACGACGGCGAACGCGGCCACCGCGACGACCGTCGCCCACCAGGTACCCAGACGGGGGACCAGGCGCTTGCCCAGGAGGGTGGCGGCGATCGCCAGCAGGACGCTGAGCAGCATCATCAGGAAGTACAGGGTGGTCCGCTTGCCGATGGTGTCGGCGTTGCCGACCGACGGCGGATTGGCCGGGTACTTCAGGAACGGCACGACGTACACGGCGAGCAGGGCGCAGCCCGACAGCAGCAGTGCCGTGGCACGCGGGCTGAAGCGGCCCACGCGGCCCAGGGCGAAGCAGAAGGCGAGCGCGGCGATGCCGCCGAAGGCGACGCCGTAGACGAGGACGCCGGTGGCGAGGCCGGCGGTGGACTGCAGGGAGCGGGAGACGACTTCCATCTCGTGCTCGTGGGAGTGGGCCTCCTCGAAACTGATCGCCTTGTCGACGCTCGGCTCACCGAGGACGTACGCCACGACGAGGGCGAGCACGCCGGCCGCGAGGCCGGCGAGCATGCCCCGTACGAGGAGGTTCCGTACGGTTGCGGAATTCATGGGCGTGCGGTGTCCCCTCGCCTCAGTGGCAGGGGAAACCGAGCAGGTGACGGGCGTCGTGCACCCACTCGTGGACGTCCGTGCCGTTGAGCACGGAGGTGGCGCCCTGCTCGGCGCCGACGAAGTAGAGCAGGACCAGCATCAGGATGCCGAAGAAGACCGCCCAGGGAGCAATCGCCTTCAGCGGCAGCTTGGCGGGAACGACGGGGGTGGTGGCTGTCGGCTGGGCGACGGTCTGCGCCATGGCAGAACCTCCTCTGGGAGTTCGCGTCCCATCTCGGTGGTGCACAGGACGACGGCCACGGGTCTGACTCACGGGACGCCGCGGGGGCGACTCGCATACAGTGGCGCGACCGTGCCGGATTCACACCGGCTTCCGTCTCGCCGTCGTCGATATCGGACAGACCGTACCGCGTGTCGCGCGCACGGCCAAGACCGCCTCCGGCCGCCGTGACCTTCCCCCCTCACCAGGCGTGACGGTACGAGGCCGGTGGGACGGCACCGCGGCCGGGACCCAACCCGTCGATTCCGGGCGCGAGTTGCACACGGGGCGCGTCGGCCGGTGGCGTCCTGCGCCGGGCTCGGTGCCGCACCGGACCCACGGGTCAACGGGGATCCGCACGGCGTCGTGGCGGTGTGAAGGTGTACAGGCCGAGGATGTCCGGCTGGGGAGCGACGCCCGGGCCGCCCGCCCGCACCCAGGTCACGATGTCCTCGGTCGCCTCCGGATCGTTGACGAGTCCGAGCCAGACCGGCCGCGCACCGGCGGCCCGGCCAGCCGTGGACGGCTGTACGACGATGACGTTGGCCTGGTCGCACACATCGAGGCAGTCGGAGATCCGCACCGGCACCCGTGCCCTCAGCCGTGCGGTCTGCGCCATGTGATCGACCCCGGTCACCTTGGGAGTGCCACAGCAGCAGTCCCGGCACACGACGACCCGGCACGGCGCCGCGGCGCTCCCCGTCACAGGCCCGCCGGACACCTCTTCCGCCGGCCTCTCGGGCACGCCCATGTCACTCCCCTCCCGGGGAGCTCCGCCCCGGTGTACGTCGAGGAGGCGACCGCGTGAGTCTCTGGCTCCCGGGTCGTCGCCCGCCCGGCCTGCCCGCCCCGGGAGGGACGGAGGCCTGCCGGAACTCGCTCACCGGTCACAGTGGCGGGACCGCGCCGGATTCACACCGGCTTCCTCGGACCGCCGTCGCCCTATGTCGCCGGTCATCATGCCATCACCTCTCGGAGCGCCGCGTGAGCCGTCACCGCCCGCGCCCTCCGCGGCGCGGTGGGAGCGGACGACCGGGCTACCGCCGCACGCTGCCCGCGGGGCGCCGGCCGGCCCGGTGGGCCATGGGGCGTATGTGGGGGATCAGGGCCGGGACTTCGGCGCGGTAGGCGTCGTGGGCGGCGCCGAACTGCCGGGCCATCAGGCCGTCCTCGATCCGGACCCGGCGCAGCAGCCAGGGGACGGCGACCGCCAGGAACGCCACCCAGACGCCGAAGCCGCAGGCCAGCATGGAACCGGTGACCAGGCCGAGCAGCCCGGTGTAGATGGGGTGGCGGACCAGCCGGTAGGGCCCGTCCGTCCGGAGCTCGTGGTGCTCCCGGACCGTCGGCACACTGGCCCACATCGTGCCCAGCGCCCAGCGGGCCCACAGCAGCAGGGCGGTCGAGGCGACGGCGAGCAGTGCGCCCAGGAGCGCCGGCTCGGGCCGCCAGTACTGCAGCCGGCGCCAGAAGCCCTCGGAGTGCCCGATCAGGATGAAGAAGACGGAGACGCCCGCGGCCGGCAGCAGCCGGCGCGGCAGTGTGCGGCGCAGTCCGCGCACCCAGCCGCGCAGTCCGGACCGGCTCTTCACGCCGAAGAGGACAGCGCCCACGACCCAGGCCGCGACGAAGATCAGGACGCAGACGTCGATGGTCAGGACGAGTGCCGAGTGAAGAGAACCCATGCCTCAAGACTGCTCCGCGTACCCAGCCGATCACCACCACCCACGGGTCGATGGAGAGACCCCGCACCGGGCTCCACCGGTCTCCACCGTCCTCCGTCCACGGATGGAGAAGTCACGGGCAAGGCCCGTACAGACACGGAAGTTCGGGCGTGTCCGGAGGGGGCGCTGCTAGCCTGCGCGCAGGTGCTCGGGCGGGACAGGGGAGGAGCTGAACGCCGTGGTCCATGCGTTCGCCGTGTACCGGGACGCCATGCGTGAGGCGTGGGGGGACTGGTGGCTGGCCTGGCCGCTGCTGCAGAAGGTCGCCGTGGGGGACGTCCTGCACGACGCACGGGGATCCGTCCGCGCGGCCGGGACACTGGCCGACCACCGGATCGGCTTCGAGGAGACGCCGCCCGAGGCCCGCGGCGCCTTCCTGTACGACGCCGGCGGCGGGATCGACGTCCGCTTCAAGGCCTCCGGCGCCACGGACCCCCTCTTCACGGCCCTCGCCGACGCGGACGCCGGGGTCCTGCTGCGGTTCGCCCGGCAGCGGGCCGCGCTGGTGGCGTACCAGGGCCTGACCGGGAGCGGCCTGACCGACACCCGCGCCCTGGCCGGCACGCTCGTCCGCCGCTACTGGGAGGGCCGGTGGGAGGCCGGGCTGCTCGCCGTGACCGAGGTGGTCCGGGCCGACGCCGCCGCCGTGCTGGTGGCCGCCGAGGCGGGCGCCTCGGCCGAACTGAGCCTGGCCGCGTCCGTCGGCACCGGGCCGCTGCAACTGCTCGACCTGGCGGGCTCGGCGCGGCTCGCCGGCAGCAGGCACCTGGGCTTCCAGTGGATCGGTGAGGCCCTCACACCCCTCTTCCGGGTCGTACGGCTGCGCGCCACCTGGCTCGGCGGGGTCCGTGAGGAGTACGGGCCCGTGCAGCCGGGACGCGGCCTCGACGCCGAGCCGGTACCGCCCCTGCTGCTGGAGCAGGCCTGCGACGACCCGGCGGCCGTGCTCGAGGCCCCGGCCCAGCCGGCCGGAAGAGCCGGGACCGGGACCGAGCCGGCCCAGGACGCGCCCTGACCGGCCCCGCCCCGCTCGCCGTCCGGCGCGCCGCGGCACGGCTGCACGCCGTCGCCGGGCTGGAGGAGGAACTGCGCCAGTGGCAGGGCGCGAGCCGCGCCGGCGGCCCGCTGGAGAAGCACCACAGCCAGCTGGAGGCGGTGCTCGCGCTGCTCGGCGTGGGCGTGGCCGACGTACGGGCGCGGCTCGCGGACGGGCGCGGCGACGAAGTGCCCGGCCGGGTCCTGGACCTGCACCATGTGTGGGACTACTACCGCACCCGGCTCCTGCTGCGGCGCGTCCGTGACTACCGCCGCGTCCTGGACGTCGCGGACGAGGTGGCGTGGGAGTGCTACGGCCCGGTCCTCGGGCTCACCGGCGCCCGCGCCAAGGAACCCCCGCTGGTCGCGTTCAGCCGGGCGGCCGCGCCGCGCGCCCACCGACGGGGCAGCGCCTACCACGACCTGCTGCCCCGTGGTGGCATCCACACCCGCGAGGGCCGTGAGGCCGCCGCGCGGCTGCCGTTCCCGGTCATCGACGTGCCCTGGTCCTTCGGCTCCCATCTGCCCGCCCTGCTCACGGTGGCGCACGAGGCCGCACACCACATCGACGACGACCGCGGCCTCGGCGACGAGATCCGCCGGCGGGTCACGACGGCCGGTCTGCCCCCGGGGCGTGCCGTCCCCTGGGAGCGGTGGTCGGGCGAGGCGTTCGCCGACGTGTGCGCCGCCGTGCTGTGCGGGCCCGCCTACGGCGCCGTACTCGCCGAACTGCTCGACGCCGGGGACGACGT
Organism: Streptomyces sp. NPDC001135; assembly: GCF_053598395.1. Taxonomy (NCBI): domain Bacteria; kingdom Bacillati; phylum Actinomycetota; class Actinomycetes; order Kitasatosporales; family Streptomycetaceae; genus Streptomyces; species Streptomyces sp. NPDC001135. The sequence continues at coordinate 138,737 of NZ_JBSFKD010000015.1, forward strand.
GGACGAGCGGGACTTCGACGGCGCGCATCCGCCGCCCGGGGCCCGGCTGCGGCTGGCCGGTGCCGCCGCCCGGCTGGCCGGACACCCGGGCGCGCCGGACGACACCGGCGACGGCGACGGCTACGGCTACGGCTACGAGGCCCATGTCGTGGCGGGGGCGCTGGTGCGGGGCGGCTGGTCCGGGCTGGACGGGCTGTCGCTCACCGGCCTCCTCGCGGCCGGGCGTCCGTCCGGCCGCGCGGACACAGGCGAGGGGGCGCGGCGGCTGCTGGCGGGCGGCCCGTCCCGGTGCTCCTCGGCGTCCGGGGTGCTGGCGGCGGCCGCCCTCGCCTTCCAGCGGGATCCGGCCGCCTACGACCGGCAGGGCGTCGGCGAGCGGGCCGTGGCCGAGGTGCTGCGCCTGCGGTCCGCCGGGACGAGGGCGGTGCCTGGCGCGGACCCGTCGGTGACCGGCCGCAGCCGCGCACGCACCGAGGCGGGACGTGCCGTCCTGAACGCGCTGGACGCCACGACGGCGCATTCGGGCCGGGTGGATCGCCGGTGAGCCCCTGCCGCAGCCGGCTCCACCCCTGTTGAATCCTGATCGAAGTCGCTTGACCGGCAGGCGAGTTGACCCGGCTGGGGCTACCCTGGCAAAGGCGCACCGACCGGGCGGGGGACGGTACATGGGCATGCAGTGGACGCCGGCGGTCCTCCACCGGCCGCGGCACGGGCGGGTGCAGTGCGTGCTGTGCCCCTTCCGCTGTTCGCTGAAGGACGGCGAGACGGGTCTGTGCGGGGTGCGCCGCCGGTCCGGGGACGGGCTGGAGACCGCGACCTTCGCGTCGTCGGTACGGCACTGGGACACCGTCGAGCGCAAACCGCTGTACCACTACCGGCCGGGCACACCCTGTCTGACCCTGGCCGCGCCCGGCTGCACCTTCGCGTGCGACTACTGCATCAACCACCGCATGTCCCAGTACGGCCGGGTGGACTCCGTCCGCTGGGACGCCGAGCCGGTGGACCCGGCCGAGGTGACCGGCGAGGCGGCACGGCGCGCGGGCTGCGTCGCGATCTCCTACACCGAACCCTCGCTGGCCATCGAACTGACCGCCGCGCTCGCCGAGTCGGGCCGCCCGCTCGGTGTGGACGTGGTCTGGAAGAGCAACGGCTTCCTCACCGCCGAGGCCGTCGAGCTCGCGGCACGCCATGTCGCCGCCGTCAACGTCGACGTGAAGACACTCGACGAACGCGACCACCGCGAACTGACCGGCGCCCGGCCCGGTCCCGTGCTCGACGCGCTCACCGGCCTGCGGGAACACGGTGTCTGGGTGGAGGTGTCGACCCCGCTGATCCCCGGCCTCACCGCCGGCCCCGGCACCCTGCGGCCGATCGCCCGGGCGCTGGCCGCGCTGGACCCCGCGATCCCCTGGCATCTCGTCCGGGCCACCCCCGCCCACCGCCGCACCGGCCACGCGCCCACGCCGGTGGCCGACCTCGAGGCAGGGGTGCGGATCGGGCACGAGGAGGGGCTGCGGCATGTGTACGTCGAACGGGCCCTGGGCGCCGACGGGCGGGCCACCCGGTGCCCGCGGTGCCGTACGGCCGTGGTGGCACGGGACATCTGGGCCCTGGGCGGGAACGTTCTCGAAGACGGCCGGTGCCCGCGGTGCGGCGCCGAAGTGGAAGGACGATGGTGACGCCATGGCCGAGTACCGGATGGTCGAGCACATCCCCGACCTGATCCAGCCCGAGGAGTACGAGCAGCATCCCGAAGGGCGCCTGGTGCGGATCAGCATCCGCGTCGACGGCGGGGGCGTCCAGGTGCTCGGCGACGCCTTCCGGCCCGAGGTGCTGGAGCAGCTGCTCCAGACCCTGGGACCGGACGCGATCGAGCAGATGCTCTGCGGCTGACCGCGCGGCACGCCGGCCCCTCACCCGTGCGGAACAGCGTCCTCAGTCGTCCGACAGCAGCGCCGTCAGTGCCGCCCGCAGCTCCTCCGGGGACGGCTCCGGTGACAGGACCTGGCGGTGCCGACCGGGCTCGCGCCAGGGTATGTGCGGGTAGTGCACACGCAGTTCGCGCAGTCCCGGTCGCGGTGCGGGCCGCAGGTAGGGGTGCGACAACAGCACCATCCGGGGCGGCCCGGACATGTCGGCGGTGAGCCGGGCGGCCACCACCTCGGCCTCCCGGAACGCCGTGGGCGCGTCACCCGGCGTCAGCGGGCCGGCGGCCCACACCTGGACCAGGTCCTCCGGGCCCTGCAGGATCCGCGACCGCCACGGCTCGCCGAGCGGCACCAGGGCGCAGGGCCGCCCCAGTCTGAGCACGGTGGCGGCCATCAGATGGGCCGCGAGCCGCAGCACGGAACCGACCTTGCCATGGGTGGCGGGCGTGTCGTCCAGCACCAGGACCAGGCCGTGCGGATCGCGCGGCAGCCGGCCGCTGCTCGTGCGGTACAGCAGCTCGTCGCGGGCGTGCCGGGCCCTGAGCAGCTCCGTGGGCAGGGCGAGTTGGGTGGGCAGCAGCCGGTTGGCGGGGCCGTGCCGGGCCAGCCCGGAGCGGCCGGTACCGCCCCCGCCGCCCATGGCGAGGCCGGTGTCGCCGTCCAGCAGCCTCAGACCCAGCAGGGCGCGCTGCGCGGGGCCGGGCGGGGTGAGGGAGAGCGGGAGCCGGCGCATCCGGGCCGGCAGGGTGGGGTCGGCGGCCACCGCCTCGGGGCCGAGGATGCGCAGCAGCGCGACCAGCCGGTCGTCCACGGTGCCCAGCGCCGCGGTCAGTTCGGTGAGGGTGGGGGCGGATCTGCGGGCGGGGATGGAGGAGCCGGTCAGTGCCCGGCCCAGGGCCTGGGCGAGGTCGGCCGGGGTGACCTCGGGCGGGGCCAGGTACGCCGGGTCGGCGGGCAGGTCCGCGACCAGCAGCAGCGCCAGTCCTGCGAGCGCGGGCGGCGGCCAGCCCAGTTCGCGCAGCGCGTGCAGGCCGCGGTGGTCGGCCAGGGTGCGCAGCCGGGGCGGGGTGGTGCCGTGCAGCAGCGCCAGCACGTCCGCCAGCAGGTCCAGCGGCACCCCGAACCCGTGGACGGCCGCGAGCACGGCGACCCGTACCAGTTCCTCCTGGCCGTTGGGCGGGACCGGGGTGGGGGCGGTGCGCGAACCGCCGGTGAACAGCTCCCACAGGACGGCGGCACCGGAGTTGTAGGTGGCCGCGAGCTGGTCGCCGACCGGTGACCAGCGCAGCGTCCACAGGTGGCCGCCGACCCCGTCCGGTGGCACGAGCACCCGGATCCGGCGCGCCTCCTGCGCGTCCCAGACCTCGGTCACGGAGTCCTGGTCGGCGGACGCGAACGCCAGCAGCCGGGAGTCGGCGCACCAGGACAGCACCGGCGCCCAGTCCCGGCCGCCGGCCTCGCCGAACGTCTGCCGCCGCTGCCAGGTGCCGGTGTCCCAGGTGACGACCGGGCCGCCGGCGCTGCCCGGGGTGGCGGCCAGCCGGCTGCCGTCCGGGGACCAGGCCACCTGGCACACCATGGCCTGCGGGTCGGGCCAGTCGAGCACCCGCACGCGGCGGCACCGGCCGGTGGGAGCCGTGCTCCACACGATCACCCGGCCGCGGGTACCGGCCGCGAGGAGCCGGCCGTCCGGGGACCAGGCGGGCCGGCGCACCCCGTCCTCCACGGGCAGCCGCTGCGGCCCGCTACCGTCCTGGGCCAGGTCGTGCACCAGCAACTGCCGGGGAGCGGCGCCGGGTTCGGGTGCCGCCCAGCGCAGCGGGCGCAGCGGATCGGCGGTGACCGCCTGCCCCGCCGCGCGTTCGGCGAGCACCCCGCCGTCGCCCGGGTCCACCAGCCGGTTGACGCCCTGCTCGTAATGGGACGCCAGGACCAGGACCGGGCGGTCGCCGGCCAGGCAGGCGGCGTCGTACCAGCCGTGCGGGAAGCTCCGCACCGGCGCCTCGCCGCGCGGGCGGGTCGCGTCGGCGGCGTACTCGAGGATGCGTCCCGGCCCGGACTCGCACCAGTGCCGGGCGCCGTCGGGCGACCACACGAGGGCGGGGGCGACACAGCCCAGCCCGGCCTCCGGCAGGCGCAGTGCGCGCAGCACGCCCGGGGGCCGTTCCCCGGTGCGGGTGTGGACCTTGCCGACGGTGACACCCATCGCGTTGGCCCAGCGGCGCAGCGCGGCCGGGTCGCGGCGCCGGTGCGGGCGCGGCACCGCGCCGGACGGCTCCCACACCGCGATGGTGTCCGTGTCGAGCCGGGCGGCGAACAGCCCGCTCGCCGACAGGCTCAGGTCGCCGGGGCCGGTGATGTGGCCGGGCAGCTGCCCGAGGACGTCGAGGCGCGGACCGAGGACGCGCAGCCCGTCCAGTTCGGAACCGGCGATCAGCAGGGAGCCGTCGTGGCTGAACGTCAGCGCGTTCATGCGGTACGGCACGAACTCGCGGCGCAGTTCCCGGCCGGAGCCCGGGTCCAGGAGCCGTAGCCCCGCGTAGTCCTCGACGGCGATCGGCCGCCCCTCCGGGGAGCAGGCCACGCGGCGCAGGCCCTCGAAGAGCCCGCCGAGCGTGCCCGTCATGGTGCCGCCGTGCGGTTCCCACAGTTGCGCGGACGTCGCCGTGGCCACGCACAAGGTGTCCTGCCGGCCCGGGATCCAGCACACCTCCACCACCGGGTCGACCCCGCGCAGCCGGGTCACGGTGCCTTCGGCCCGGTACAGCAGCAGGACGTCGCCGGTGCGCAGGCCCGCCGCGAGGAGCCGGGCGTCGGGCGACAGGGCCAGGGCGGTGATCTCACCCTCGGTGTGGAGCTGCGCGGGCAGTTCCACGGGCTCCCCGGTGTCCGCGTCGAGGAGGACCAGCCGGCCCGCGCGGAGCAGGAACAGCCGGTCGCCGTCGGGCGTCCACACCGCGGCGTCGGTGCCGGGGTGCGGGTCCGTGCCGAGCGGTGGACCGGGCCAGGGCAGCCGCCACACGACGCGGCCCTCGTCGTCGTGGCGCACCACCGCGCCGCCGTGCACCACGACCAGTCCGGTGCCGTCCGGCGACAGGCACAGGCCGCGGGCGTCGGCCGCCGGCACGGTGAGGATGTGCTGGGCGCTGAAGGCACCGGCCGGCGGTGTGCTCACAGGCCCTCGCCCAGCTCGGCCGCGGCCCGCTCGTACATCTGGGCGGCGCGCTGGAAGTGGCCCGCCCGCTCGAGCAGTTCGGCGGCCTTGCGGTACTCGCCGCGCAGGGAGTGCTCCATGGCGACCTGGTTCAGCCGCCGCCGTTCGGCCTCCGGGGTGTGCGCCGCGGCCGGCCCGGCGGGCTCCGGTTCGGGCATCACCGCGGCCAGCCGGTCCAGCAGCTCCCGCGCGGGCTCGGACAGTCCGGTGGCGAAGGCGGGCGGCGCGGGCATCCACAGCTGCCAGGCGGGCCGTAAGTCGGCCAGCCGCAGCCGCCACGCGCCGTCGCGGCACAGCACCGTGATGACGTCCGGGCCGAGGCCGAGGACCTCGTCGCGTGCGGTGTCCGGCAGCGGCGGGTTGAGGACGCAGCCGCTTTCCAGGTACAGGGCGCCGGGACCGGCCTGGTGGACGGGTACGCCGAAGGGCAGGGCCTGGCACAGTCCGGGTGGCTCGGTCACCAGGTGGCGGCCGGGGCCGAAGGCGACCACGGCGGTCTCGTGCAGCGGCCGGGTGCGCAGGAAGCGGCGCAGCGCGTCGAGTTCGCCGTCCGCGACCAGCACGGCATCGACCCGGTGCGGGGCCCGTGCGCTGGCCACCAGGCGGACCGGCAGCGGCGGCCCGAGGGCGGGCACGGGCACCGGGGTGCGCACGGGTGCGGTGGCGGCCGGCACCGGGTGCGCGTCGAGGAGTTCACCCGCGGCGGCCTCGCCCAGCGGCCGCCACTGCCAGGGTGGTCCGGCCACGGCGCGCTCCACGACGAGGTGCCCCGCGGGCGGGACCTCCTCCAGCAGTGCGGCGTCGTCCAGCGGAAGCCGCAGCCGCACGTCGACCAGCAGCCGGCAGTCGGGGTCGGCGGCCCGGCAGGCCACGGTCCCCGGCAGCCTGCCGCAGGCCTCGACCAGTCCAGCGGGTACGGCGCCGTCCGCGGCGCTCAGCCGCAGCAGCAGCCAGCCCGCGTCCCGGCCGTCCGGTCCGAGCCGCTCGACGGGTGTGAAGGTGGTCGCCACGCCCGCGGCCAGGCAGCGGCGCAGCAGCCAGCGGCCCAGCGCGCCCGGTGCGAGGACGGCGGCCTCCTTCAGGCCGGGCGGCGGGCCGGCCACCGGGCTGTGCGCGGCGAGTTCGGCGAGGGACACCGGCTCCCACCCGGCGACGGTGGACAACTCGCCGATGGCCCGCGGGACACGTGCGGCCGGGCGGTCGGGCCACAGCAGGCCGTCGGCGTCGGCCTCGCAGACCACGCCGCCGTACCCGGCCGCCAAGGGCAGTCCCGGCTGGTGTCCGGGGGTGAGCAGCGCCCACACGGACGGGTCGTAGGGGGATCTGCGCAGGCCGGGCGGGCCCAGTTCGGCCGTCGCCGCGACATGGCCGAGGGCGGCGCGGGGGGACGGGAAGCGGACCACGGCCGACCAGCCGGCCGGCTCGCCCCGCTCCCCCGGCTCGGCGGCCGGGGGTTCACCGGGGGGCGCGGGCGGTGTGTCCTGGCCGTGCGGGGGCTTGGGGATCACGGTGATGGACCGTGAGCGGTCGGCCTGCGCCGGCACGGGCGGCGCGGGCTGCTGTGCGGGAAACAAGGGGAACGGCCGCTTCTTGCGCCGCCAAAGAGTACTCATGGATCCCCCGATGTATGGATCTGCCGATGCTGCTCGCCCGAGGGCCTTTCGATGGACCGCCGCGCCTTCCGCCGCGGAGAGCCGTCGGAAGGGCCCTAGTCCCGTGCCGGGTCCGGCGGCGCGGGTCCGGTGGGCACGCCGGTGGTGTCGCCGAGGGTGCGGGCGGCCCACTGCTGCCAGCGGTCGGCGCAGCCGCTGACACCGGCCCGGTAGGAGGCGGCGAAGACGAGGGCGCCGAGGTCCGGGCGGCGGATGTGGTCCGCCGCGGTGACCGCCCAGGCCTCGGCCTCGGCCCGCTCCCGGGCCGGGGTGAGCGAGCCGATGCGCTCCGGTACGCCCGCCAGGGTGCGCAGCAGGGCTTCGTGCTCGCCGTAGGCCCGGGCCGCGGCCAGCTGCCGGCCCAGCCGGCGCCGCAGCCGCTCGCCCGCCGTTCGCGGCTGGGCGACGGCGAACAGGTGCTCGGCGGTGGCGTACGACCGGGTGAGGGTGACCAGGGTCCAGCCGGCGCTCAGCAGGTCGCCGCCCTGCTCGAAGCACTCGGCCGCCGCCTCGAAGCGGCGTGCGGACAGCAGGCATTCGGCGGCCCGGCCCGGCCGGCGGGCGCGCCGCCAGAGGGCGGCGGCGCGCTCCGGGTCACCGGCCTGTTCCCACAGCTCGGCCGCCTTCAGCGGATGGCCGGCCTCCTCGTGGCAGCGGGCGGCCTCGGCGTAGTCGCCCGCCTGCTCGTAGCAGCGGGCGGCGTATGCGAGGAGGTCGGGCGATCTGCTCATTCGTGGGCGCGCCTCGGTTCGCGGTGCTGTTCTTCGCCGGCCGGATCGGCCTGGGTGGGCAGCTGCCGGAGCTGCGGCTCGCGTTCCTGGTCTCGTACCTCTTCCGCCACGGGCCTGCGGTCCAGCACCCGGCCGATCGCGTAGGCGATCTCCTCGTGGGTGGCGTCGTGGTCCTCGATCCGGGTGGTACGGCCGATGTCGTCCACCTGGAACAGCTCGACCTCGCCGGTCTCGGCGTTGTACCGGAAGTCGACCCTGACCCGCATCGCTCAGGCCTCCATCTCGAACTGGATGTTGAGCGTGCCGTCCGTCTCGTCGACCTGGATGTCCTGCACGCCGTGCTCACGGGCGTACGCCACGATGGCGTCGCGGTAGGCCACGGCCAGCACCTCGTGCACCGGGCGCAGAAAGCCGGTCCGGGTGTCCCGCAGCCGGGCCTCGGCGTCCCGTTCGAGTTCCCCGCGGCGCCGCTCCGCTTCGGTGGCGGCCCGGCGTTCGGCCTCCGCGCGGGCCTCCGCGTCGATCTCGTCGCGCTGCCCGGCCAGGCTGCGCCGGCCGGCGAGGCGGTCCCGCTCCTCCTGGCGGGCGGCCTGCTCCGCGGCCTCGCGGTCGGCGCGTTCCTGGGCCTGGGCGCGGGCGGTGCGCTCGGCCAGAGACTTGCTCAGACCCGCCCAGCTGTCGTCGAAGTACCTCTCGGTGTGCTCGGCGGTGGTGTTCACGTCGACCGTGCCCCGCAGCGTGCGGGTCACCTCGGCCTCGGCGGTCACGATGTCGCTGAGCCGGGCGGTCATCTCGATCTCCCCGGTGTCGAGGTGGTAGACGACCGTGCCGCCGTCCATCTCGAGCCGGTAGGCGCCGTCCTGCCAGGTCCACCGGGTGTCGGCGCCGAGCGCGTCCTCGAAGGCCCGGCGGGCCGGGGCGCCGAGCAGGGTGCCGAACTCCTCCCGCAGCGTGGCCTCGCCGGCCACCTCGGCGCTGGCCCGGCCCGTACGGCGCAGCTCTTCCTGCCATATGCGGGTGAGCCGGCTGGAGGCCCGGATGCGGACCCGTCGGGGATTGCACATGCTGGGGTACCCCCTCGTGTGTTCCCGCCCTCACTCGAACTGGTCGAGCAAGGCGTTCACTTCGGCAATGATACGAGACAGCTCTGCCTCGGTCTGGGTGTTCACCGGAGGATGCTCCCTCAACTCCCGTGACAGATCGGCGAGTTTGTGGAGTCCTTCGACGACGCTCCACTCGCTGGGCCGCCGGCCGGCCATCAGCGGTGCGCCGATCTCCCGGGCGTCGAGCAGGATCTCGTGGTCGGGGCGGCGCCGCCCGGCCGGCTCCCCGCCGTGCTTCTCCACGACGGCCTGGACGGCCTCCTCGACCGTGGTGCGGTCGGCGGGGTCGGTCCAGATGTGGGCCAGCGGCCACAGGTCGACGGGTTCGGCGGTGCGGGACTCGCGCAGCAGCGCGGCCCCGGCGACGAGTTTCAGGCTGCGCACCAGCCGGCGGTCCGAGAGCCGCACCCCCTGGATCAGCAACTGACGTACCAGTTCCCGGTGTTCGCCGAGGACCGGGTCCAGGTCGACGTCCCTCAGCCGCAGGGTGAGCCGGCCCAGCCGTTCGACGGTCACCGTGCCCGAGCTGCGGTGGGCGCCGGTCCCGGCGGCGGTGTCCGCGCCCCGCGCCCGTTCGGACGCCTGGACGGCGGCGGTGAACCGGCGGGTCTCGTGCTCCCAGCCCACCTGGAGCAGCCGTTCGAGGTCGGTACCGCCCACCGGCTCCACCTCCAGCCGGATCAGGAACCGGTCCGAGAACGCGGTCAGGCCGGGATCGTCGGGTATCTCGTTGGTGGCGCCCAGCAGGCTGATCAGCGGGGCGTCCTCGGCTCGTGCGCCGTTGTGGTAGCGGCGTTCGTTGAGCAGGGTCAGCAGGGTGTTGAGGATGGCGCTGCTGCCCTGGAACACCTCGTCCAGGAAGACGAGTTCGGCGGTGGGCAGCATGCCCTCGGTGCGCACCTGGTAGGCGCCCTGCCGGAACTGCTCGAAGTCCAGCGCGCCGAAGATCTCCGACGGCTCCGTGAACCGGGTGAGCAGATAGGTGAAGCGGCGGGCCTCGATGTGCCGGGCCAGGGCCGAGATGAGCTCGCTCTTGGCGGTGCCGGTCGGTCCGAGCAGCAGCGCGTGTTCCCGGCAGACCACGGCGAGCTGCAGCAGCCGCACCGCACGGTCCCGGCCGACGAACTCGCCGTCGAGCCGCCGCCGTACGTACTCCAGGTCCCTGATGGTGTCGACGGTGTCCTGGCCCCAGCTCACCGTGCCTCCTTCCTCGTGTCCCTCGTGACCGCCACGGCGTCAGCGCCTGCCCGAGCGGCGCTGCTCGCGTCGTTTGCGCTGCAACTGGCCGACGATCTGGCCGAGTTGTTCGGGTGTGGGCTGCACCGGCGGGTCCTGGAAGTGGGCGGCGACGAAGGCGTCCCGGAAGACCGAGTGGATGTCGTCGCCGTTGCGTCCGCGCAGCGCCGACGCGATCAGCTCGTCCACCCCGCCGCTGACGTCGATGCCGAACTTCGCCGCGTGCAGGCTGATCATCTTCAGCCGGGCCTCGTCGTTGGGCAGGTCGATGGCGATGGACTCGAAGCGGCTGGGCCGCAGCAGGGCCTCGTCGATCAGGTTGAGCCGGTTGGTGGTGCCGATCACCAGGGTCGGCACCTCCGGCCGGAAGCCGTCCATCTCGGTGAGGATCTGGGCGACCACGGCGTTGCCCGCGCGGGTGCCGCCGTCGGAGTGCTCCGAGCGGCGCGAGGCGATGGAGTCGAACTCGTCGAAGACCACGACCGAGGGGGCGTTGCGGCGGGCCTCGGCGAAGATCTCCCGTACGTTGCGTTCGCTCTCGCCGACGTAGGTGCCCATGACCTCCGGGCCGGACACCACGAGGATGGTGGCGTTCATCCGGTTGGCGATGGCCTTGGCGAAGAGGGTCTTACCGGTGCCCGGCGGGCCGTGGAAGATGAAGCCGCGCGGGATCAGCTTGGTGCGCAGGTGGTCGTGTTCCGGGGGCAGCCGGTGGTGGCCCATCACGATGTCGATGGCCCGCTGGATGTGGGCCTTGACCTCGTCGTAGCCGGCGATGTCGTCGAAACCGACGTCCGGTACCTCGAAGTTGCTGGACATCTGGGCCTTGAACGCCCGGATCGTGGAGTACAGGTCGCGGGCGACCGGCGCCGGGTGGTCCCGGTGGACGCTCATCGCGTAGCGCAGGGCCTGGCGCAGCAGTACGGGGTTCATGCCGGCGACGTGCTTGTAGAACTCGATGGGGTCGTACCGCTCGAACCGCTCCGCCTCGCCGACGGTGACCAGGGCCCGGCCCAGCGGCTGTTCCTCCTGGTCGTCACGGAACCACACGGTGCGCGGGACGCCGGTGATCGTGACGCGGGTGCTGAACCGCTCGGCCAGCACCTCGGGCACGGACAGCGAGGGCGCGGCGAAGGCGAGCATCACCCGCTCGGGCGCCCCGTGCAGCAGCTCGGTCACCTCCCGCGCCTCCGGCGAGAGCTGTCCGTCGGAGCCGCCGGCGAGGAGGTCGAGGTGCTGGACGACGAGCACGGTGTCGTCGTTGAGTGCGCGCACCAGCTCGCGCAGCCGGGCCAGCAGGCGCTGGCGCGGGTTCTGCTGCACCGGGGGGATGAGCTGCTCGCCGGGCGGCGGCTGCTCCTGCGGGTCGCCGTCCTCGCCCTCGGGGGGCTCCTCCAGCACCTCGGCCCGCAGCCCGGCCCGGGAGGCCATCTCCCGCCACAGGTGCGGCACCACCGGTTTCTCGGCCACGACCAGCACGGACAGCCGGGCCCGCAGCAGCGAGGCGACCTGGGCGATGTCCCGGCCGTAGGCGAGGACGGTCGCCTGGTCCTCGTGGAGCTCCCCGGGCTGCGGGTGCCGGTACACCGGCTCCTCGGGTGCGGCCTGTTCGCGGGGTGGTTCGGTGGTGTGGCCCGGGTCGGGCCGCTTGGTCAGGTCGGGCTGCGGCGCGGTCGGCGAGTACGCCGGTGCGTAGAGCGGGGTGCCGTGCGGCAGCTCCGACTGGAGCAGCAGTTCGGGTGAGACGGTCTCCCAGCTCAGCACGTCCCAGCCTGGCGGGAGCGGCAGGAGCAGCAGGTACGGCCCGGAGGCCAGGGCCTGTTCGACGGTGACGTGCGGCGGCTGCCGGCGCAGCGCCGCCAGGGACGCCTCGTCCGGGGCAACGACGGACATGCGGCGCACGGTTGCGGTCATGCGGTACTCCCCCCACTCGCTTCCAGCCACTCCACCCGCCGGTACAGCCCCACCCCCGGCAGATACGCGGTACCGACACCGCAACGGCCCCCCACCAGCCACCGGCACACAGTCCCGGTCACGCGGTACTCCCCCCACTCGCTTCCAGCCGCTCCACCTGCCGGTACAGCCGCACCCCCGGCAGGTACGCGGTGCCGATGCCCGAGCGGGCCCGCAGCAGGCGCCGGTGCGAGCGCTCCAGCCGGGCGAGTGCGGCCCACCAGTGGGCGACCGGGCGGGCGGCGGCCAGGTCGGGTGGCACGGTCAGGCCGACGCGGGCCCGGTGGATGAGCGACAGGTGTGCCTCCGTGTGGCGCAGCAGGGCCGCCTCGTACACGTCGATCACCAGCTCCCGCTCGCCCATCCGGAGCTGGTCGAGCAGCCGCCCCCGCCACAGGGCCTGGGCCGGGGAGGCGGGGGCCTCGCAGTACACGGTGGTGATCAGGCGGCGGCCCTGGGGATGGGTCAGCAGCACGTCCTCCAGGAGGAGTTCGGCCTGGGTCTCGCCGACCGGGTCGGGCCGGTCGAGCAGGGCGGTGAGCGGTGAGGCGGCCCGGAGCCGCCCGGCCAGCACCGGGTCGGCGATGTGCGGCAGCGCGGGCGCGACCACCGCGTGGTAGGTGAGCACGTCCCACAGCGAGCGGGCGGGCGGTACCGCGCGGACCGTCTCGGCCGCGAGCTCGGCCTGGGTCCGTGCGCCGACCGCGGCGGCCAGCAGGAGGGCCCCGGCCCCGACCGGCCGCCGCTCGCGGGCCGCGAGGGCGTCCAGCCGCAGCCGGGCCGCCGACTGCGCCGCCAGCCGGACGACGGCCGCGGTGGCGTCGGACGGCGGATCGGCCAGCTCCTGCGGAACCGTCAGCTCGCCCTCCGGCGGTGCCGGCCGCGTGGCCGCGCCGCCGTCAGCGGCCGTCGACCACAACAGGACGCGCAAGGCGGTATCGACCGCGGTCATCTTTCACCCACTGTTCGCATTCGCGCACCGAGTCGCCGGAACGTGCGTAGAAACGCAGCAGCCGCTCCTCGCCGGTGAGATTGATCAGTCCGGCGACCTGCCAGGGCTGGCGGAACGTACCGAGGTGCAGATCGACGTCGATGCTCGACAGGCCCGAGTCGTTCCCGGAGAAGAGATGTGTGTGGTACCAGCCCATGAGCTGCCGGTCCTGCCCGGAGGCGGTGATGCGCTGGTTCACCTCGCGGAAGGAGTCGCCGGTGAACGTGAAGTGCAGTGCTCCGGCGCCCGCGTGCTCGGCCGGGGTGACCTCGGTGATCTCCACCAGATAGCGGTCCGCCGGCGCCTCGCCGGTGTCGTCCGCCCCGTCCGCGCGCTCCGGGCCGAGGACGCGCAGGACCTTTCCGAGCAGGAACCCGCCCTCCTCCAGCCGGCGGGACAGTTTCATCTCCTGCAGATGGCCGTGGATGTCGCCGGACAGCAGGACCGTCACCTGGCCGAGCCCGGCCGCGTCGATGCCCAGGTCCGCCGGGTCCACCCCGGGCACCGGCGGCTCGGCCACCTTGCGCACGGTGAAACTGCGTCTGCTCTCGCGGAGGTTGAGGTCCATGGTGCCCTCGACCTCGGGGGTCGAGCGCCCGAGGGCCAGACCGCTCAGGGAGGGATGGTCGATGCAGAAGCCCCACACCTGCTCGTCGGGGTCGAGCTGCTGCACCACGTGCTGCAGGACCGGGCCGAGCAGTTCCCGCACCTTGTACTCGCGGTCGATGACCGTCTCTCCGCCCTGGGAGACGATCACTGAGAGACGGCCGATCTGGCTGCGCAGGTTGTGGATCGTGCGCGGGCCGTCCACCAGCCGGGGGTCCGGCCTGCGCACATACCGCAGATGCATGATCAGCGGCTCGTCGGGTTCGCCGTCGGGCAGGTCCCGGCGCAGTCCTTCGACCATCAGCGAGGACAGCGTCATCTTGCCGACCAGGTCGAAGGACGTGCCCTTGTAGAGCAGCACCATGGCCGTGCCGGCGCGGTTCTCCTCACTCATCCGCGCTCACCTCCATGCGCTGGACCTCCAGGAACCGGGAGCGGTCGGCCCGCTCGGTCAGGCCCGCCCGGGCGAGCCAGGTGGTGCCGCCGATCTCCTTGATGCGTTCCTGGCCCTCCCAGGAGAACGCCCAGGCGGCGGCGCCCGCGTCGAGGTATCCGCCGCGTTCGATGATGTCCTGCACGAGGCTGTCGAAGTCCCTGGCCATCCGGTAGTCGTGGGGCAGGATCTCGTAGTTGCGGTAGCGGGCCATGTCGATGAGCATCTGGCACAGCGAGTACATGCTCAGGTCGGGTGTGTAGTCCGTCATCAGCGGTCCGAGGCACACCGCGCCCTTGCGGTCCTCGTCCCGGGCGATGTTCGGGTGGAACACGTCCGAGCGCCAGCGCACGCGCGGGGCCTGGATGGGGAACTCGGAGGGCATCCAGACGTCCAGCTCGTGCTGGTCGATACGGCGGGGTTCGAGCGGCCAGGTCTCCAGGTCTTCCGGCGGGGCGAAGCCGGGGACGTGCAGCTCCACCCGGTACTCCATCGGCAGCCGCTCGTCGTCCATGGTGACCAGCGTGAACTCGTCGTGTTCGGCGGCGAAGTCGACGATGTCGTCGCGGGCCCGGGCCAGCGCCTCGAAGCGCAGCAAGCCGTCGACACCGGCCGTCGACTCGGCGGACATCTGCAGCTGGCCGCCGTCGCGCACGCCCTGGTTGTAGAGCGGCTGTTCGGGATCGAGGCGGCGGGCCTCGCCGCTCTCGTCGCGGAAGTCGACCACGGCGCGCAGCAGATGGCCGTTGGCGTCCTGGGCGACCTCCGGCCGGTACTGCGCCCAGACGGCGGGGACCAGTTCGCTCGGCAGGGTCGTGTTGGGCACGTACGGGATCTCGAACTGCTGGCCGTCGGGGCCCATGACCTCCAGGCGGGTGTACAGGGTCGGGCGGAAGTCGTACTCGCCGTAGAGCACTTCCACGTCGGGTGCGATGCGCGCGGCCCGCTCGCGCAGCCGGTCCAGTCCGTCCGGGAGCATCGCGGCGACCCGGTAGGCGGCCTGCCGGTGGCCGGCGTACAGCTGGACGGCGTCGGCGTCGACCAGCTCGCGCACCAGTCTGAGCAGTTCGGGGTAGGCGTCGCTGCCCACGAACTCCACCGTCCGGTACAGCGTGTCGGCGTTCCCGGCGGTGCCGGCCTGCTCCCGCTCCTCCTCCTCGAGGAAGGCACGGATCTTCTGCAGAGCCTGGTTGCCCGGCCAGCGGCCCAGCACCGTGTCCAGCAGCTGCTGGACACCGTCGCGCTGTACGGCGCCCAGCTCCAGCGCACGCACCACCTGCCGCCAGTAGGCGCCGATCTCCTGGCCCGCGTCCCAGCGCGGCCGGGCCTGCTGCGGGAAGTCCATGTCGTCCAGGACTTCCTCGGCCTGGTTCTGGGTGCGGTAGAGCTCTCCCAGCAGGTTGACCAGTTCGCGTTTGATGTCGGAGGGGAGCTTGCCCGCTTCGTACGTCATCGGGGTGTTCCTTTCCCGTCGGCCCCGGCCAGTTCCAGGTAGCGGATTCCGCGGGTGCGGCCGGTCGTGACGACCGGCAGGATCTCGCGCGGCGCCACACCGAGATCGGCGAGCCGGGCACGCGGGGGCGCGTCGGTGAGCCGGGTGGACTCGCGCGGGGGCGGGGAACCGGGCAGGGGCGCCCAGGTCATCACGGTCTCCTCGGGGGCCAGATGGGCGGTCAGGTCGGCGGGGGTGGACAGCACCGTGTCGGGGACGGGAGCCACCAGGTCGGCGGGGATACGGCGGTGCAGGGGGCAGTCGGGGTCGCGGGGCACGGTCACCGGGGTCGCCGTACCGCCGGCGGCGTCCACCCGGATCACGCCCGGGCCGGTGGTGGCACCGCACAGCAGCCGTACCGCGGTCACCGCCAGCCATGAGCCGATCAGCGCGGACACGGGCGCCGAGGCGCCCGCCTCGGGTACGACGGCGTCCGCGCAGGCCCACGGGTCGTCCTGGGCGGCGCGGTCCCGGGGGGTGAGGCCGCAGCCGAAGCAGGGCCCGGACGGCTCGTACAGCCGTATCTCGCCGCCCCAGGCGCTGGTGCCGCCGTCCAGCAGCGCGGCGCCCACCAGCTGGCAGCGGCCGGCGAGCTGGAGCCGGGCCGCCAGGCTGTCCAGGCAGCTGACGACCAGCGAGGCGTCCCGCAGTTCGGCCAGGCCCACCCCGCTGGCCAGGGGTGCGGTGCGGGCCTCGGCCCGGGTCACCGGGGACAGAGCGGTGAGTCTGCGGGCCGCGGTGGGGGCCTTGGGTGCGCCGATGTCGTCGGCGCGGAACAGCGGGGCGCGGCTGAGGTTGGACTCCGCGACCGTGTCGGGGTCGCACAGCACCAGGCGGCCGACGCCGGCCAGGGCGAGCGCCTGGGCGCACTGGCTGCCCAGGGCACCCACCCCGCACACCACGACGGTGGCCTCCGCCAGCCGCTGCTGGTCCCAGCCGCTGACGAGGGCGTGGCGGTCGAAGCGTCCCATGTCAGTTCCGCCTCAGGGTGCGGAAGTTCATGGGGCACTGCTGGACGGTCAGTTCGCTGCGCCACTGCTCGAAGCAGCCGAGGCCGCGCGCCGGGTCCTGGTGGACGGCCTTGCGGCAGCCGGGGTCCTCGGGCGAGCAGGGGCAGACGACCACGGTCTCGAACAGCCGGAAGGTGTGGGTGCACACGAAGCAGGCGTTGCGCTGCCGCGGCTGCCCGAGGACCGGGTCGCCGGGCATCAGCCGTACGGTGTGCAGGGTGTCCGGCCGGGGGTCGGTGGTGTCGACGCCGCGGAAGAAGGCGGCCTGCGCCCCCGGGTCGGACGGGTCGGCGGGCGGGGCCTCGCCGCTGCAGGGCAGATTGCGCAAGTGGTGGGTGACGTCGGTCAGTCTGCCGTCCTCGGCGTGGCGCAGATAGACGGTGTCGTCCAGCCGGAAGGTGTGGCCGCACACCCGGCAGGGGGCGCGGCGCGCGGAGCCGGGGCGCCGCCAGGTGCCGAGCCAGCGCGAGTCCACGGTGGTGGAGGCCGGGCCGTCGGCTCCGGCGACCTGCGGGTTGTCGCCGCGCTGCAGTCCACGCTCGAAGGCGCTGGCGACGCCGGCGGGGGCGGAGGTGGCGCGGGGCGTGTCGGGTGTCGTCATGCCGCGCGGCCCCTTCGGGTGCGGTGGTGCACCTCGTCCGGGTCGTGGCCGCTCAGCAGGAGGGCCACGCGGGCGGCCTCGCAGGCCCGGTCGACGGCGGTGGAGTGGGCGAGGGATTCGTAGAAGCCCTTGGCGAAGGCGAGGGCGGCGTCGTCGGTGAGTTCGCCGCTGGTGCCCACGACGGTGTCGGCGCAGCCGAGCAGGCCGTCCGCGTACGCCGCCGACCAGCAGGAGTTGAGGACGACGCAGGTGAGCGGCGCGTACAGGGCGAGGGCCGCGGCGAGCGCCCGTACCGGGACCGGGGCGGAGGTGCCCGTCTCGTCCTCGAAGAGCAGCCGGCCGTCGTCCGTGCCGTGCCCGGCGAAGTGCACGATGTGCGGCCGGACCGCCTGCAGCTGGGGCAGGATGTCGGACACCCGGGCCGCCGGGTGGGCCTCCACCGTCAGCCGGCCGGCGGAGCGGGCCGCCGCCTCCCGGACGACGCGCTGTTCGGCGCCGATGCGCAGCCTGGCCTCGTCGAGCGGCGCGGACATCAGACACAGCACCCGCAGGCCCGCCGGGGTGCTCCGGCCGGCCAGGGCCGCGAGGCCCTCGTGTCCCGGGAAGAGCACGGCCGCCGCGGTGACGAGGTCGCCGAGCGTGACGCCCTGGAAGCGGCCCTGGTC
This sequence comes from Streptomyces sp. NPDC001135, assembly GCF_053598395.1. Taxonomy (NCBI): domain Bacteria; kingdom Bacillati; phylum Actinomycetota; class Actinomycetes; order Kitasatosporales; family Streptomycetaceae; genus Streptomyces; species Streptomyces sp. NPDC001135. The sequence goes on from NZ_JBSFKD010000015.1 coordinate 156,352, forward strand.
GACGGTCCGGCAGACCGCGCGCCACCAGGAGGCGGCGGGCAGCTGGGAGAACGGCGGCAGCAGGGCCGGGCTGATTCCGAGGTCTTCGAGAAAGGCGTGACTGTGGGGTGCGTCCGGAAACAATTCGCCCAGTGTTTCGAATGCGCCGGCATCACGCAGTTGTGTCCATGTCGGACTGGCCATCTGTTCGTCCCCCGAGCCAACTACCGTCACGTATTGGGCCGTTGGTGAGAAGGGTACGCGCAGTGACGCTCCGCGGGTGTAGTTTCGGATTCCGCAGCACACTTATCGGGGGCGGGTTTGATCGAGCGTCTGGAAATGATCACCTGTGGTGGCCGCGATGCCGGAAAATCGATCTTCGAGATCGATTTCGATCGCCAGGGAGAAATATCCCGGGACGGGTTCCGGGAACGTCACGGCCTGCTGGTGCACGGCGGCGGCGAGCGTGTCGTGCAGCGCATCGCCCACACCGACGCGGCGCGCCGGGAGCTGGAACGGACCGTCAGGACGGCCGACGTGCTGGTGCGCCGGCTCGGCATCACCAGCTACCCGCCCGAACTCAGCCGCGTCATCGGCTACCGGGTGGACAGCCGGGCGCCCTACCTCCTCGCCACCCGGCGCGGCCGCCCCCTGTCCGAGATCGGCGACCGGTTACCGCTGGCGGCGGGCCAGTTGTGGGCCGTCGTGGACGGCATCCTCGCGGTGCTCCGGCACCTGAACGACCTGCGCCTGGTGCACCGGGACATCCGGCCCGAGACCCTGTGGTGGGACGGGACCACCCTGCAGCTGGCCGACTTCGGTCTCACCCTGGACGAGGGCGAGCCCCGCGGCGCGGCGGCCGGCACCGACCCGTGGCGGTCCCCGGAACAGGCCAAGGGCCAGGGCCGGGCCGACTGCCGGGACGACGTCTACTCCGCCGGCGCCGTCATCTTCCACCTCGCCACCGGCGAGGAGGCCACCACGGCCGCGGACATGCGCGACCGGGTGCGCTGGCTCGACGCCGGCCAGCGCACCCTGCTGGAGGGGGTCTTCACCGACGAGGCGCGTCAGCGCGTCAGCGGATACACACTGCGGCTGCGCCGCGACACCCAGGCGGGCCGGAGCACCGGCTCCGGCCCGGGCACGTCCCGCCCGCCCCGCCTCGCCGAGGCCGAACAGCAGGCCCGCCAGCACTTCCACGAACTGCGCGCCCGGCAGCACGCCTTCAACCAGCGGCAGCACAGACAGGCGTACCCCCAGCCGCCCGCCGCCGCCCCGCGCACCGGCCCGGTCACGCCCGTCATGGGCAGGCGGGCCCTCGTCCTGTCGGTCGCCGTGGCCGTCACGCTCGTCGGCGTGCTGATCGCCGTCCTGGCGCTGGCCTGAGGGGGGAGTGACATGGCAGCAAAGGTGAGGTGCCCCATCTGCCTCAGCATGGTCGACTGGGCGAAGGCCGAGACCGTCACCCTCACCGCGGACGGCCGGCCCGAGCCGCTCGCCCCGCTCGAGGGCGAGGACGACGTGCTCGGCAACCACCGCCGCCTCGACGCCTACCGGCTGTGCACGGGCGGCGGCGAGCCGCACGTCCTGCCCGGCCGCTACGGCGACTTCGGCGAGCCCCTGGTCATCGGCGTGGTCGGCGAGTCCGCGGCCGGCAAGAGCCATCTGCTCGCCGCCATGCTCGGCATGCTCTCCGACGTCGACCGGATGGCCCGCCTCGGCCTGGTCGTCGGCGGGCTCGACCTGAAACTGCACCAGCGCTATCTGAAGGACGTCGTCCGGCCCTTCCTCGACCAGGGCCAGGGCCTGGCCGGAACCCCGGCCCAGCCGCCGGAGTTCACCGACGCCCTGTGGATCCACAACAGCAACACCGGACGCAATGTCGCCGTCGCCTTCTTCGACGTCTCCGGCGAGTGGCTCGCCGACCACGACGCCGAGGTGCCGTTCCTCGGCGCGGTCAGCGCGCTGGTCTTCGTGGTCGACCCGACCCGGATCCGCGGGCTGACCGCCGCCACCGGCAGCGTCACCGGCGACCCGTCCTTCGGTGTCGTCCTCGACAAGATCGGTCGGCTGCACGGGGTGGACGGCTCCCAGTTCCTGCCGCTGCCGGCCGCCGTCGTGGTCGGCAAGTGCGATCTGCTGCGGCACCACGAGCCCCTCGTCGACCGCTGGTTCCAGAACACCTCCCCCGACGAGGAACTGCAACTGGCCACCGTGGAGCAGGAGAGCGAGGACGCCTACGCCTTCCTCAGCTCCCGCGGCGCCGCCGGCTGGCTCGCCCCCTTCGTGCGCTGCGCCCGCTCCACGCTGCACTTCGCCACCGCGACCGGTCACAAGGCGGTCGAGGCGGACGGCGTCCAGCGCTCCCCGCACGGGAGTTTCGCGCCGCGCCGGACCCTCAAACCCATGCTCGCCCTCTTCGCCATGTGCGGGGTCCTCGACCCCGACGGCCCCGGCCAGGGAGCTGTCCGATGACGACGGTCGACCAGATCCTCTTCGGCTGGGCCGAACGGGACCACGAAGGCAACGCCGGGGTCCGCCCCGTCGCCCACTCCGGGCTGCGCACCCTCGACCGCTGGGCCAAGCGCCTCCAGTACGTCTGGGCCACCCAGGACGGCCAGGGCGAACAGCCGGAGGACTCCGCCAGCCTCGTCCACCTGGTGTTCGACGACGAGGCGGCCGTCCTGCGCAAGCTGCCCTCCAGCAACCCGCACGGCCGGGGCGGCGCCACGCTGACCCACGTCCTGGTCGGCGACCCGCGCGCGATCGACGCCGGAATCGCCCTGGGGCTGCACGACTGGCCGGGCTGGCGGGACCGCGAGCCGGACGGCGCCGGGTCGGACCTCGCCGCGCTCGACCTGGACGACCTGAGGCAGGCGGCGCGGCCCGGCCTGGCCGCGCTGCGCGACCGGGTCGCCGAGGTCCCGGCCGATCAGCTCACCGCGCTCGTCGCCCGGATCCTCGCCGAACCCGCGGAGGACTTCAGCGTCCTCACCCGGCCGCAGCTCGCCCTGCCGACGATGACGGCCCTGTTCGACATCGCCGGGCCGGTCTCCGGCAGGCCCTGGACCTTCGCGAGCCGGGAGTCCACCGACAAGGGCGGTCATCAGCCCCGGGTGGTGTTCCTCGCCTCCCGTCCGCCGCAGTCGATGTACATCAACCAGCGCCGGCGCGTCGACGTGACCGAGCCCCCGCCGGACACGGACACCGCCCGGTTCGCCGCCCAGCTGGTGGAGCTGTACCGGGAGGACGGACACGCGGCGCTGGAGCGGATCCGCCCGCCGCACCCGCTGCACACCGCGCAGGACGTGGACGCCTGGCGGCGGACGGTACCGGTCGTGGACGGCCGGATCGCCGACCCACGGGTCCGCCTGGACGTCTTCCTCGACGACTCCCTGCTCGAACGGGCCGTCGAGCGCGGTGTCCTGGTCCGTGAACGGGCGCGCATGACCGGCGAGTTGCGCCGGCAGTCCGCGGAGTGGCTCACGGCGGCGCTGCGCCGCTGGCGCCGCCTGGAGCTGCGGGCCGCCCGCCATCCCGAGCTGCGGGACCTGCTGCTGACCGAGGCCGTGGAGGCCTGCCTCACCGGGCAGGGGCCCGACGGGCTGGTGGAGGCGACCAGGGACGCGGAACCGGCACCCCCGGTGGTGGCCAGGGTCTTCGGCCGGCAGGTGCCGCCCCCGGGCCTGGACCTGAGCCGGGCCGCACACCGGCGGCTCCTGATCGTGGCCCTGGCCCTGCGCATGCCCCCCGGTGCGCTGGACCACACCGACCTCCTCGCGGCCAGCCCGGCCGAGGAGCTCCTGGACCTCGTCGCGCGCTACGCCGGCCGCTACCCGGAGGCCATGCACCTGGTGCTGCGCCACCTCGCGGACGCGGGCCCGAGCCCGGTCGCCGCCCGGCTGTGGTACGAGCAGGGCCTGCTGCTCGACCCGGTGGACCGTATCGCCGGCGGCGACCGCGTGAAGGAGGTCGACTGCTTCCGCCAGCTGCTCCTGGCCGCGCACGGCCCTCGGCTGGACCGCACGGTCGCCGCGACCCTGGTGGAACGCGCCGGGGTCCGGGCGCCGCTGGGCCTGTACGCCGCCGCACTGGACCTCGCCGCGGACGACGGGGCCCAGCAGCGGATCCGATACGAGCTGTCGGAGCAGTTCCTTCGCGCCGAGGGGTACCCCGGCCCCGGCGCGGGCTCCCCCTACGGGTCCCGGCCGGGCGGACCGGTACTGGGCGGCGGAACGGCCACGCCGCCGGGCCACGGCGCCCCCGGCCCGGTCCCGGCCACGCCGGGCGGGCCCCGGCACGACCCGCCCGCCACGGGCACCGGCTCACAGTCGTCGGCCGCCACGGGTGCGGACCCGTACCCGTCGACCCCCTCCCCCGCACGCGCGCACACCGCGTGGGACCATCCGGCCGTCCCAGGGTCGGGCCACCCCGCCCAGGGAGTCGTCCCCGACCCCTCGCAGTGGGAGTCGCCGGCGCCGCGGGATCCGAGCCGGTGGGCGGCCGGCCCGCACGCCGACGGCGGCCAGCAGGAGCCGCCCGGCCGCCGACGCAGCGGGCTCGGGGGCCTGGGCCAACTCGACGGCCTCGCCGTGGTCTTCGTGTCGGCGCTGCTCTTCGTCCTGCTCTGCACGCTCGGCTACATCCTGCTGACCTCCATGCCCTGACGTCGGGCACCCCCGCCGCCCTGCCCGCTCCCCACACCGACTGCCGGACGACACGAATGACGCCGCATGACATCGACTGAAGAGGCAACACCGCCGAACCCCGGGTCGGTCCCCACGCAACGCACCGGCCTCGATTCCGAACTCGACGGCATCGCCGGGCGGATCCGCGCCCTGGCGAACCGTGCCCGCGCCGACGGCTCCGACACCCGGGTGCTCGACCGCGTCGTCGCCGACCTGGAGCGGGGCGGGGCCACCCTCGCCGGCACCGATCTGGTCGCCGCCTACCCGCCCGAGGTGCTGCTCCCGGATGCGCCCTCGAAGGGCCGCGGCACCCTGGAGGGCTGGCTCGGCGTCGCCCGCGACGTGCTGGTGTTCGCGCCCATCGCACTCACCTGGTGGCGGCTGCGCGGCGCCCTGGACGCCTACGACGCGACCCGCAGCCAGGACCCCTTCCTGCTCGGCTGGGCCCGCGGCTTCCCGCAGGGCAGCCCGCCCGAGCCGACCACCGTGACCCTGGGCACGTCCGCGCTCCACGTCACGCTGCTCATCCTGGCCGTCGTACTGCTGACCCTGGTGCTGCACGCCCTGCAGCGCAGCCGGGAGCGCCGGCTCTCCCGTGAGGAGGAGCGCGGGCGGCTCGCCAACGAACTGGCGCTGGCCACGTTCCTGCTCGCCACGCCCGCACGGCCGGCCGGCAAGCCGCTGGACAGCCGGAGCGCGGAGAAGCTCGCTTCCCAGCTCAACGCCGGTACGGAGGTACTGGTGTCGGCGTTGCACCGCACCTCCCAGGAGATCACGGCCGTCCTGGAGACCGGCCCGGGCAGCAGGATCCAGAGCGCCCTGGACGGCTGGACGAAGACGGTCGACGAACTGACCCGGCTGATCCGGGGGCTCACCCCGCCCAGCGAGCTGGCCCAGGACCTGATCCGGATCCGGGAGCAGAACGCCGAGGACGAGGCGAAACTGCGCGCCGCCATCGAGACGCTCGTCGGCGACCTGCGGCGCGCCCAGGAGACGACCGGGCAGGAGATCCACCGGCACGACCTCGCGGTCGCCTCGGTACGGGAACTGGCCCGCAGTCTCGGGGAGACGCTGCTCGTCTTCACCGAGCGGGCGGAGAACCTGGTGGACTCCACCCGGAGCATCTGGCAGCTCGTCGACCGCCTCGACAGCCGCACCGGGCACCTTCCGTCCGGCGGCCTGGACAACGCCGACCCGCCGCCGTACCGGGGCCGGCCGTGAGCCGCCGGCCGCCGCAGCGGGCGGCCGCCGGGCGCACCGTGCTGCTCGCCGGGTGGCTCTTCGCCGACCTGCTCCTGCTGCTGCTCGTGATCGCCCTCGGCTCACTGCCGCGCGAACAGCGCACGGGTACGACGCCGAAGCCCCGCACACCGTCCAGCCCGCCGCCGAGCACCCAGCCGGCGGAGCGGGGGCTGGTGCTCAAGCCGTGCAGTTTCACCGTGCGGACGGGCAGTGCCGGGTCCGTGCGCAAGCAGTTCGGCGCGCAGCTGCGCGGGGCCGGGGTGGCGGACCGTACGGCGGGTTTCGTGCTCTCCTTCGGCACGGCGCCGGACCCGGGGCCGGGTCAGGAGGCCGCCGACAAGGTCAACTCGATGATCACCGGGGGGTTTTCGCACTTCAGGCACGCGCCGAAGCGGGGCTACTGGAAGGGCGGGCCGTCCGGCAAGGTGCGGATCGACGTCTTCTTCCTCGCCACGCCCGACGGCGACACCTCGTTCCCGAAGAGGTGTCACTCCTCGGACGACGACAGCTGACCGAGGGGCGGGGGCACGCAGGCGGGGTCACGGCGGCGGGGCCTGGATGCCCGGGCGGAACTTCGGGACGCGGAGGGTGATCTTCGTGCCGGCGCCGACGCCCGTCTCGATGACGAGGCCGTGGTCGTCGCCGTAGACCTGGCGCAGCCGGCGGTCGACGTTGCTCAGTCCGATGCCGGTGGCGGGTCCGGCCGTACCGCGCAGGATCGCGCGCAGGCGCTCTGGTTCCATGCCGACCCCGTTGTCCTCGATGACGACCCGGGCCTCGGTTCCCTCGTCCTCGGCGATGATCGTGACGCTGCTGCGCTCCACGGACTCCTCCAGGCCGTGTTTGAGGGCGTTCTCGACGAGGGGTTGCAGACAGAGGAAGGGCAGGGTCACGGGCAGCACCTCGGGGGCGATGCGCAGGGTGACCTTCAGGCGGCGGCCGAAGCGGGCGCGGGCGAGTTCGAGGTACTGCTCGATGGAGCGCAGCTCCTCGGCGAGGGTGGTGAAGTCGCCGTCCCGGCGGAAGGAGTAGCGGGTGAAGTCGGCGAACTCCTGGAGGAGTTCGCGGGCGCGCTCGGGGTCGGTGCGGACGAAGGAGGCGATGCTCGCGAGGGAGTTGTAGATGAAGTGCGGGGAGATCTGGGCGCGCAGGGCCCGGACCTCGGCCTCGTGGGCGCTGGCTCGGGCCCGGTCGAGGCCGGCGAGTTCGAGGTCCAGCGAAAGCCGGCGCGCCGCTTCCTCGGTGGCCCGGAGCAGAGCGGTGGACTCGGCGGCGGCGAGCACGGCGAGGGCGCCGGGGACACCGCCGTCGGCTGTCAGGGGCACCAGGGCGCCCCAGCGGACGGGGCAGCCGGCGTCGTCGCAGGACAGCGGGAAGGCCCGGGTGCGCGCAGGGTGGGCGAGCCGTTCCGCGAGCCGTTCCGCGATCTGCGGGCGGTGGTGGTCGGCGGCACCGTCCCAGGCGAGCACGGAGGCGTCGTCGGTGAGGGCGAGGGCGGGACTGCCGAGCAGGGGGCGCAGCCTGCGGGCCGCCTTGCGGGCGGTGTCCGGGGTCAGTCCGCCGCGCAGGGGTGCCGCGGCGAGCGCGGCGGTGCGCAGGGCGTGGGCCCCGTCGCTGTCGGCCGTGTGCTCCTGCTGCCGGCGCGCCGCACCGTGCCCGAGGGCGACACCGAGGACGAACAGCGCGAGCCCGGCCAGGACGAGGGCGGCGGTACCGAGGACGGTCATGGGCGCCGCGCGTCCGCGGCGCCGGGACGGGCGGTACCCCGCCCAAGGGCACCACCGACAGTGCACCCGCCGCGCCCTTGCCCGGACCGACGGACGGCCGCGCCTGCACGGCGGGCAGGCCCGCGGCCCCGCCCGACGCGCACGCGGGCCCAACCAGCGGGTGCGCAGGCCCGACCAGCGACACGGCGGGCGTGGGCAGCGGGTGCGCAGGCACCGGCGGCGACACGGCAGGCACGTGCGGCGAGCGTGCGAGCCCGACCGGCGAAACGGCGGGCGCAACCAGCGGGTGCGCAGGCCCCGCCGACGGCATGGCGGGCGTGGGCAGCGCGTGTACAGGCGCTGTCGGCCCAACGGCGGCCGGGGGCAGCGGGTGTACAGGCGCTGTCGGCGACATGGCAGGCACGTGCGGCGAGGGTGCAGGCGGGGGGACGGGGGGTGGCGGGGGGACGGGGGTGGGGTGCTGGCTGGACTGTTGGGGTCGTGTCGGGGGTGTGCACAACGGATCCCTCGTCAGGTCGTGGCCGGTCCGGGGCGGGGGGTGGGCGGGGGTTCGGGGAGGTGCAGGCGGGCCAGGGTGGCGGCGGTGCCGGGGGGCACGCGGTCGCGGGTGGCCAGGGAGGTCAGGACCATCGCCGCGAAGCCCACGGGCACCGACCACACCGCGGGCCAGGCCAGCAGGGCGTGCAGCCAGCCGGAGCGGGCGCCGCCGGCGATCGTGGCCGTCACCGCGGTGAGCGCCGAGCCGCCGCCGAGGAGCAGCCCGGCGATCGCACCCGGCGGGGTCAGGCCGCGCCACCAGATACCGAGGACGAGCAGCGGGCAGAAGGAGGAGGCCGAGACGGCGAAGGCCAGGCCGACCGCGTCGGCCACGGGGAGGTCGCTGACCACGGCCGCGGCGGCGGTCGGCACCGCGATCGCGGGCAGCGTGGCGAGCCGGAAGTGCCGGACGCCGAGCGTGGGCAGGACGTCCTGGGCGAGGACGCCCGCCACGGACATGGTGAGTCCGGAGGCCGTGGCGAGGAACGCCGCGCACGCGCCACCGGCGACGAGCGCGCCCAGCAGGTCACCGGCGACCCCGCCGATCAGCCGCTGCGGCAGGACCAGGACAGCGGCGTCGGTGTCACCGGTGAGCAGCAGATCGGGGGCGTACAGCCGGCCGAGCATGCCGTACAGGGGGATCAGGAGGTAGAACGCGCCGAGCAGGGCGAGCACGCTCACCGTGGTGCGGCGGGCGGCGCGGCCGTCGGGGTTGGTGTAGAAGCGGACCACGACGTGCGGCAGGCCCATGGTGCCGAGGAAGGTGGCGAGGATCAGTCCGTAGGTGGCGTACAGGCTGTGCTGCTCGCGGTCCGAGGACAGCGGCCTGGCCCAGCTGGAGGCCGCGGTGCGGTCGGGCCCCGGATCGGGCAGGGGGACGCGGGCGCCGGCCGGGAAGCGCAGGGCGGTGTGCGCGCCGATCCGGTGGGGGCCCGCACCGAGCCGCAGCGAACTCCCCCGCACGGCACGGCCGTCGACGGTTCCCGAGGCGGTCACGCGGACCGGCTCGTGCACGGTGAGGGTGAGCGGCCCCTCGACGCGCACCTCGGTGGAACGGTGGAGGACGGGCCGGTCGTCCCAGGCCGGTGCGGGGGCGTGGTCGGCGCGCCAGGCGAGCAGCAGGAACACCACGGGCACCAGCAGCGCGGTGAGTTTCAGCCAGTACTGGAAGGCCTGGACGAAGGTGATGCTGCGCATCCCGCCGGCGGCGACGGCGACGGTCACCACGGCGGCGACGACCAGCCCGCCGAGCCAGCCGGGGGCGCCGGTGAGCAGCCGCAGGGTGAGACCGGCGCCGCGCAGCTGGGGCAGCAGATACAGCCAGCCGATGCCGACGACCAGCACCCCGGCGATCCGGCGCACCGCCCGGGACTGGAGCCGCGCCTCGGCGAAGTCGGGGAGGGTGTAGGCGCCGGAGCGGCGCAGCGGGGCGGCGACGAACGCCAGCAGCACCAGGAAGCCGGCGGTGTAGCCGATGGGGAACCACAGCATGTCGACGCCCTGGGCGAGGACGAGTCCGGCGACACCGAGGAAGGAGGCGGCGGACAGGTACTCGCCGCTGACCGCGAAGGCGTTGAGGCGCGGGGCGACGGTGCGGGAGGCGACGTAGAAGTCGGAGGTGGTGCGGGAGATGCGCAGGCCGAGCGCGCCGACGAGGACCGTGGCGAGGACCACGGCCGTGACGCCCACGATGCCGTACGTCTGGTTCACCGGCCGGCCCCGGCGGTTGGTCGGCGCATGGTCAGGGGCGTTCCGCGGGGATGCCGGCGGTGGCCGTGCCGGTCTCGTTGGCCTCGGCGCGGCGGACGTACCAGGCGCCGATGGCCAGCAGCGCGGGGTAGGGCGCGACGCCCAGCAGGAGCCAGACGGCGAGGGGGACGCGGGGGGCCGCGTCGGCGAGGGGCAGGACACGCAGGAGTACGGGGAGCAGGCCGAGCAGGACGGCGAGGAGGGCCGTGGCCGCGAGTGCGGCCCGGAGCTGACGGCGCATCAACTGGCGTACGCGCACGTCCGGTCGGGGCCCGGGCAGGGCACCCGGGCGTGGTGCGGTCGTACCGCCCGAAGGGTGTGGCGGTCCGGTGACCACCTCTCTGCGAGGGACGGACTCCGCACCCATGCCGCACTCCCCGACGCCGCGGTGATCACCTTGTGCTGCGGTGAGTGTACGCAGCGCGCCGTCGTGGAGACAGTCGGCGGACGGCAATCGCCACAGGTCCGTCACCCGGGGACCGCGCCGGGTGCTCAACGGGCCCGGCCGGCCGCGTGCCTGGCCAGCAGGTCCCGCAGTTCGCGGGCGTTGCGCCGGCTCACGGCGAGGACGCGGTCGCCGATCCGCACGGTCACGTTGCCGCCGTCCAGGCGGAGTTCCTCGATGCGCCCGAGTGCGACGAGCCGGCTGCGGTGGATGCGCACGAAGCCGCGGGCCCGCCACTGTTCCTCGAGGGTGGACAGCGCGACGCGCACCAAGTGGCTGCCGTGCGGGGTGTGCAGCCGCGCGTAGTCGCCCTGTGCCTCGACATGGGTGATGTCGGCGATGGGCACGAACCGGGTCACCCCGCCCAGTTCCACGGGGACGTGGTCGCCGAAGGCGGGTGCCGGTTCCGGCACGGCTGCGGCGGCTGCGGCCGGCCGCGGGCCCTGGCCGGCCCGGACCAGTTCGGCGACCCGGCGTACGGCCTCGGCGAAGCGCTCCTCGCGGAGGGGCTTGCGCAGGTAGTCGACGGCCTTGAGGTCGAAGGCGCGGACCGCGAAGTCGTCGTGCGCGGTGACGAAGACGATCAGTGGTGGTGCGGCGAACCGGCCGAGGAGACGGGCCAGTTCGAGGCCGTCGAGTCCCGGCATGTCGATGTCGAGGAAGACGACGTCGACGGCCGGGCCGCCGTCCGGACCGTCCTCGGAGGCCCGGCCGAGCCGGCGCAGGGCCTCGGTGGGCCCTGCCGCGGGCACCACGCTGCCGACCCGCGGATCCCGCCCCAGGAGGTACAGCAGTTCCTCGAGCGCGGGCTCCTCGTCGTCCACCGCCAGTACCCGCAAGGGCACGTCGCTCGCGCTCATTCCCCGCCGGCTCCTTTCCTTTTCAACCGCTTACCGGTGCATGGTGGTCTCCCGGCCTCTTCATGGGAAGCCTCACTTGAGGCCGCTGAGCATGACACCGCGGATGTAGTACTTCTGCAGCAGCAGGAAGAGGACCAGGACCGGCAGGACGCTCAGGACGAGGCCGGCCATGACGATGGGCGTCGTGCGGGTCGGGTCGACGTGGTCCTGCAGGAGCTGGATGCCGACGGGCAGGGTCATCACGTCCGGGTTCGCGGTCGACACGAGCAGCGCCCAGATGTACTCGTTCCAGGCGTCGACGAAGGTCAGCAGCCCGAGTGTCACCAGCACCGGGGTGGTCTGCGGTAGGACGATCCGCCACCACACGGTGAACTCCCCGGCCCCGTCGATGCGCGCGGCCTCCAGGACCTCGTCCGGGATGGACAGCATGAACTGGCGTGTCAGGAAGATCCCGAAGCTGCTCACGAGGAACGGCACGGCGAGCGCCACGATGCTGACGGTCAGGCCCGCGCCGCCGCGCCCGGACAGGTCGTTGCCGCCGGCCAGCGGCCAGTGCACCAGGATCAGGAAGTGCGGGATGAAGAAGACGAACGGCGGGAACATCATCGTCGACAGGACGAGGCGGAAGACGAGGCCCCGTCCGGGGAAGTGGAGTTTGGCGAGCGCGTAGCCGGCGAGCGACGACGTGAGCAGCACCGACGCGGTGATCAGGGCGGTGGCGACGACGCTGTTGCGGAAGAGCACCGGCAGGTCGAGCTGGTGGATCGCCGCCCGGTAGTTGGACAGGTCGAACGCCTCGGGCAGGAACCGGTACGGCAGCGTGCCGGCCTCGCCGGGCCCCTTGAAGGACGTCATCACCATGTCGAGGAACGGCACCACCGTGAGCACGGCGCCGGTCACGACCAGCAGGTACGACAGCCACGGGAAGCGGCGGCGGCTCATGCGTCCTCCCCCTTGCGCCGGAAGATCCACAACTGCACCAGGGTGACCAGGAGGACCACCGTGAACAGCACGAAGGCGGCGGCGCTCGCGGTGCCCCAGTCGCCGTAGCTGAAGGCCTGCCGGTACATCTCCAGCGCGGCCACGTTGGTCGCGTCACCCGGGCCGCCCTGGGTCATCACGATGATCAGTGCGAACGACTGCAGGCCGGTGAGGAACTGGGTGATGCACACGAACAGCAGGGACGGCCGCAGCAGCGGCAGGGTGATCCGCCAGAAGACGGTGCCGGGCCCGGCGCCGTCGAGCGCGGCGGCCTCGTAGTACGCATCGGGAATGGACTTCAGCCCGGCGGTCAGGACGAGGATCGCCGAGCCGACCGAGGCCCAGGCCTGGACGACGACGACCGAGGGCAGTGCGGTGTCCGGGTCCTGCAGGAACGCCACCGAGCCGAGCCCGAGGGCGTTGAGGACGCCGTTGACCAGACCGCCCGGCTCGTACATGTACTTCCACACGTTGCCGACGGCGACGACGGTCGTGACGATCGGCAGGAAGTAGAGGGTGCGCCACAGTCCCTGGAACCGCAGCTTGTCGATGCAGGTGGCGACGAGCACCGAGCCGGCGAGCGCGAGGGCCACGGTGCCCAGGGCGAACAGCAGCGTGTTGGTGAGGACCGGCGTCAGGAACGTCGATCCGTCCGCGAACAGGCCGGTGAAGTTGTCCAGGCCGACCGGATCGATGTCGCCGAGCCTGAACCCGGCCCAGCGGGACATCGACAGCAGCAGCGCGAAGCCGAGCGGCAGGACCAGGAAGACCGCGAAGAACAGCAACGCCGGTGCCAGGAAGAGGTAGGCGACGACGGCCTGGCGGCGCCGGTGCCGGGTACGGCCGTCCAGCGTGCCGGCGGGGTGCGGCGTGACCGCCGTCCGTCCGGCCGTCTGCGGCGCCAGGGCGTTCACCATGAGCGCGACACCTCCTGATCGACCTGGCGGCGGACGGTGCGCAGGGCCTCGTCGACCGACTGCTGACCGGTCCACAGCGCTTCGACGTTCTTGCGCAGCAGCGACTTGGCCCGTTGCGCGCCCGGCACGTTCGGCTCCGGCACCGCGTAGGCGAGCGCGTCCAGGAACGGGCGCAGGTTCGGATCGCCGCCCCGCCCCAGGAGTGTCCGCATGTCGTCGGCGCGGCCGGTCAGGGAGCCGACCGAGACCTGCAGGGCGCTCATCCGGGTCGCCGCCGCACCCTTCGTGAGGGGCACCTTCTCGGTGTTGAGCCAGCGCAGGAACTCCCAGGCCTCGCGGGGGTGTTCGCTGGCCGTGTTCACACCCAGCATGAAGCCGGTGGAGAGCGTGGCGCGCGGGTCGTCCGCCTCGGGGACGGGCACGGGCGCGACGCCGACGTCGCGGTAGGCCCTCCCCATCAGGGGCTTCAGGCTCCCGGTCCACCAGCCCGCGCTGATCACCATGGCCACCTGACCGGAGGGGAACGCCTTGTAGACGTTGACGCCGGGGTCGCTCGCGCCTCTGCCGACGAGGCGGTGCTCCAGCGCGAACACGGCCCGGCCGGCCGGCGCGTCGATGGCGGTGCGCCGGCCGTCCGCGGAGACGAACCTGCCGCCGGCGGCGTTGAGCAGGGCTAGGGTCTGGCCGACGGTGGTGGAGTCGTCGTAGGCCGACAGCCCGAACCCCTGGACCAGTGTGTTGCCGTACCGGTCCCGTCTGGCGGTGCGGTACGCCGTCTCCTCCAGCTCGCGCCAGGTGCGCGGCGGGCCGTCGAGACCGGCCTCGCGCAGCAGGCGCTTGTTGTAGTAGAGGGCGTACGTCTGCGCCTCGGTGGGGTAGCCGTAGACCTTGCCCGCCACCGACGCGGCGCCGACCGCGGCGGCGCCGTAGCCGCGCCTGATCTCCTCGGCGTGCTCGGCCGGGGCGGGCCGCAGGACACCGGCCCGGACGAGCTGGCCGTTCCACAGGCAGTACGGGTGCAGGATGTCGGCGCCCTGGCCCGCGGCCTGCCGGACCATGAAGGTGGTCAGCAGTTCGGTGAACTCGACGGCCTTCGTCTGCACCTTGACCCGGTCGTGCGTGGCGTTCCACTCGTCGACCGGGCCCTGCAGGGCCTGTTTCAGCTCCCCGCTCGCGTAGTGGGAGAGCAGGGTGAGGACGATCGGGTCCCCGGGCCGGCCGGTCCCCCGGTGCGGCGCGGCGCAACCGGAGGCGAGCAGCGCCGAGGGGAGCGCGAGGGCGAAGTGACGGCGGCTCAGGCCGTGGGTGCGGCGGGGGCTGTGCGGTGGGCGCGTCACCGGGCGGTCTCCCGGCGCAGTACGCGGAACACCCGGGTGGTGGTGAAACCCGCCTTGCGGTACAGGTGGCCGGCCGGGGACCGTTCGCCGGTCCACAGGAACCACGCGCTGTGCGCACCGCGGGCCCGCATCCGTTCCAGGACCAGGTGGAGCAGGACGTTGCCGAGTCCGGTGCCGCGCATCTCCTCCCGCACGCCGAACGGGCCGAACCGCTCGTCGGCCGACGCGTACGCGCCGTGCATCGCCCAGCCGGTCAGGCGGCCCGAGGGGTCCCGGGCGACGACGATCCGGTCGAGCGGTGTGCCCGCGGCCAGACACTCCCGGATCGCGCGGGCCCAGTCCGGGTTGAAGTGGTTCCCGGCGAGCGCGACCAGGTCCACCAGGTCGTCGTCGGAGGGGGTGGCGAATCGGTGGCCCCGCGCCGTCAGTTCGTCCAGGCGGTGGGCGACCTCGTCCGGGAGCCGGTAGCCGACCAGGCCGCGGTCCATCGCCGCCGCCTCGTGGAGGGTGCGGAAGCCCAGCGATTCGAGGAGCCCCGCCGCTTCCGGGTACGTCTCGGCGTCCAGGCCGGGCAGGACGTAGTTCGGGGTGTACGAGGAGAAGTCCGCCCGGGTGCGGCCGTGGCCGTGCAGCCAGTCGAGGGCGTCGGTCAGCAGCCGGCGGCCGAGGCCGTGTCCGCGGGCGGCCGGGTCGACGAAGAAGAACGGGATCCAGCCCTGCTCCGGCTCCAGGTCGGTGCCGGTCATCGGGGTCAGCCGGCGCACCGCGTAGGCGGCGCCGACGACACGGTCGCCGTCGACGGCGACCCTGAGCCCCTCGGGATCGAAGTTGGCGTCGAGCAGCACCAGGGTGCGGAAGCGGTCCGGGGTGATGGGGTCGGCCGGCGCACTCCGCCGCCACACCGCCACCAGCTGGGGTCCGTCACCCACGCGAAAGCCACGGATCCCGGCCCGGGGCTGTGTCGTGCGAGCGGTCATCGAGGGGGTGGTCCTTCCGGGCGCGGGGGGCGGACGGCGCCGAGTGCCGCACGGGGCGCCGCCCGGGTCCGGTGCGGGTGTGCCGCGCCGCCGGGGCAGCCGGTGTCAGGCGTACAGCAGGGTGTCGGCGCCGGCCCAGTGGGCGGGTGGCGTGCAGCCGTGCGATCCCGGTCGTCACCGTGCCGCGGTCGTCCGTGCTCATCCTGGGGCCCCGTCTGCCGGTGACATCTCGTAGCGGTTGTCGGAAATTTACTGGCATGTCCGGGAACTTGGCAATGAACCACTCACGGGGGTGCCGCGGGCTCACTCCGGTACGACCAGCTGGGCCACCTCCCCCGGTCCGACGGGTACGACGCGGTCGTGCAGGCAGATGTCGATGAGCGAGCGGTCGGAGGACGGCACGGCGATCTCCAGCAGACCGCTGCGCAGGCGCAGATGGACGCCCCAGTGGCCGTGGTAGCGGATGGAGAAGCCGTAGGAGGAGAGTTCCGGCAGCGGGACCGGGTCGAGGTACAGGGCACCACTGCGGGTCTCCAGGCCGGTCAGGCCGCGCTGGACGAGGTCGAGGGTGCCGGCCATGGCGCCCAGGTGGATGCCCTCGCCGGTGGTGCCGCCCTGCAGGTCGGCGATGTCGCCGCGCAGCGCCTCCTGGACGAAGGCCCAGGCGCCGGCACGGCGGTCGCGGGCCAGGACCCAGCCGTGCACCAGGCCGCTGAGGGTGGAGCCGTGGCTGGTGCGGTGCAGGTAGTGGTCGACGGTCGCGGTCCAGGTCCGCTCGTCGAGGCGGTAGCCCAGCCGGCCGAAGAGCGAACGGAGTTCGGCCGCCGAGAAGAGGTAGCCGAGCATCAGGACGTCGGCCTGTTTGGACGCCTTGTACCGGTTGACGGTGTCGCCCTCCGCCTCCAGGATCCGGTCCAGGCGCCGGATGTCGTCATACCGCTTGCGGTAGCCGTGCCAGTCCAGCTCGGCGAGGTCGCCGTAGCCCTCGAACTGGCTGATCACCCCGTCGTGGAAGGGCACGTGCAGGGTGCGGGAGACCTCCTCCCAGCGGGCGGGCTCGTCCTGGTCGAGTCCGGCGTTCTCGACGAGTTCGCGGCGGCGCGGCTCGGGCAGGAGGTCCAGCAGTTCCAGGGTGCGGGCGAGCACCCAGGCGGCGGTGACGTTGGTGTACGCGTTGTCGTCCAGGCCCGGCGCGGCGGCGCCGGGGTAGGCGTCGTGGTACTCGTCGGGGCCGACCACGCCCCGGATGCGGTGCCGGCCGAGGCGGTCGTCGTAGTGGGCCGAGTCCGCCCAGAAGCGGGCGATGTGCAGCAGCATCTCGGCGCCCTCGCCGTGCAGGAAGTCGATGTCGCCGGTCGCCTCGCAGTACTGCCAGATGTTGTAGGCCACCGCCGAGCCGACGTGGTGCTGGAGCCGGGTGTGGTCCGGCAGCCAGCGGCCGGAGCGGGGGTTGAGGTGGAGTCGCTGGGTCTCCTCGCGGCCGTCGCTGCCGCTCTGCCACGGGTAGAGCGCGCCGCGCCGGCCGAGGTCCCGGGCCCCCTGGCAGGCGGCGTCCAGCCGGCGGTAACGGTAGTGGAGCAGGGCGCGGGAGACCTCGGGCAGGTGCAGGTTGAGGTAGGGCAGGACGAAGAGTTCGTCCCAGAAGACATGACCGCGGTAGGCCTCGCCGTGCAGGCCGCGCGCGGGGACTCCGACGTCGAGGTCGGCGGTGTGCGGCGACAGGGTCTGCAGCACATGGAACAGGTGCAGGCGCAGGATGCTGCCCGCCTCGCCCGGGACCTCGAGCGCGGTGCGCCGCCACAGCTGATCCCACGCCGCGGCGTGCGCCTCCTGCAGCGCGTCGAAGCCGGGGGCGGCACCGACCCGGTCGACTGCCGCCCGCAGGGCGTCGCCGATGGCCGGGTCGTGGGAGGTGTGCAGGGCGACGGCCTTGTCGACGGTGACGGTACGGCCGGGCGCCAGGCGCAGCCGCACGTGCTGGACGGCGCGCTCGGGTTCGGGGACCAGCATCACCGGCGCGTCGGCGGTCAGCCGGGCGGCGAGGCCGGACTCGATGCGCGAGGTACGGGTGTGGCAGCGCAGCCACACCGTGTCGTGCGCGGCGATGCCGGTTCGCACGTGGACGAGGTGCCGGCCGTCCAGGTCCCGGTAGCGGGCCACGCCGGAGTTGGTGACCCGTCCGTCGAGGGCGGCCTCGACGTCCAGGTCGAGGCCGTCGCCCTCGACGGTGAACTCGGTGCGCAGGGCGGCGAGATGGGGGTCGGCGAGGCTGACGAGGCGCAGCTGGCGCACCTGGAGCGTGGCCCCGCCGTCCAGGCCGTAGCCGGTGCGGCGTTCCAGCAGGCCGGGGTCGAGATGGAGGATCTGGAGGTGCTCGGTGACGGGGGCGGTGTCCGGGGTGAGCCAGGCGCCGCCCACCGGACGGAAGCGCAGCGGCAGCCAGTTGGGGAGGTTGACCATGTCCTCGTTCTCGACCCGGTGGCCGGCGACCTCGGAGGTGAGCCGGTCGTAGCAGCCGGCCGCGTAGGTACCCGGGTAGTGGATGTCGTCGGCGGTGCACTCGGGCAGCGCCCCACGGGTGGCGACGTAGCCGTTGCCCAGGGTGCACAGGGACTCCCGCAGGCGTTCCTCCTCCGGGCGGTAGCCCTCGTACTCCCAGGTCGGTCCCGGCACCGTCACCCTCCGGCGAGCAGCCCCGTGAGGACCCGGTCAGGGGTGAGGGGCAGGTGGCGGAAGCGGATCCCGGTGGCGTGGTGGACGGCGTTGCCGATGGCGGCGGCGGTGCCGACGATGCCGATCTCGCCGATGCCCTTGCTGCCCATGGGGTTGAGGTGCGGGTCGTCCTCGTCGATCCAGTCGGCCTCGATGTCGGTTACGTCGGCGTGCGCGGGCACGTGGTAGGAGGCGAGGTCGGCCTCGGTGAAGTCGCCGAACGCCCGGTCCATCGTGCTGTTCTCGGTGAGGGCCATGCCCAGGCCCATGATCATGCCGCCGGTGAACTGGGAGCGGGCGGTACGGGCGTTGAGGATCCGCCCGGCGGCGAAGATCCCCAGCAGCCGCCGTACCCGGGTCTCGCCGGTGACGGTGTCGACGGCGGCCTCGGCGAAGTGGGCGCCGAAGGCGTGCCGGGCGTAGGGGCTGTCGGCGTCGGCCCGACCGGCGGTGTCGGCGTGGGTCTCGATGCCGTCGGCGGGCAGCGGTCCGGTGTGCGCGGCCAGCCGGGACGCCAGCCCGGCGCACGCCTCGTGCACGGCCCAGCCCCAGGAGGCGGTGCCCATGGAGCCGCCGGCGAGCCAGGCGGACGGCAGGTCGCTGTGCCCGATCTCGGTGCGGACCCGGTCGAGGGGCGCGCCGAGGGCGTCGGCGGCGATCTGGGCGAGGACGGTACGCGCTCCGGTGCCGATGTCCGTCGCGTTGATCCGGACGGCGAAGGTGCCGTCGGGCAGGGCCCGGGCGGTCGCGGTGGCCGGGACGGCGGCGGCCGGGTAGGTGGCCGCGGCCACGCCGGTGCCGATGAGCAGCGGGCCCTCGCGGCGGATGCCCGGCCGGGGGTCGCGCCCGGCCCAGCCGAAGCGGCGGGCGCCCTCGCGGAGGCACTGGACGAGATGCCGGCTGCTGAACGGCTTGCCGCTGCCGGGCTCGCGCTCGGGTTCGTTGCGCACGCGCAGCTCCACCGGGTCCATGCCGAGCGCGTCGGCGAGTTCGTCCAGGGCGGACTCCAGGGCGTACATGCCGGGTGCCTCGCCGGGGGCGCGCATCCAGGACGGGCTCGGCACGTCGAGCGGGACCACCCGGTGGGTGCTGAGCAGGGCCGGGGCCTCGTACATGACGCGGGAGGGCACCGCGGCCTGCTCCACGAACTCCTTCACACGGGAGGTGTGGGTGGTCACCTCGTGCAGCACGGCGGTGAGCCGGCCGTCCGCGTGCGCGCCCAGGCGCAGCCGCTGCACGGTGGGGGCGCGGTGGCCGACGGTCGTGGGCAGATACCGGCGGGGGTAGGCGAGGGTGACGGGCCGGCCGGTGTGCCGGGCGGCCATCGCGGCGAGGACGACGTCGGGGCGCGGGGTGCCCTTGGAGCCGAAGCCGCCGCCGACGTGCTCGCAGACGACGGTGATCCGGTCCTCGGGCAGCCCGAACAGCTGGGCGAGCACGGACCGCACGGTCGTACCGCCCTGGCTGGAGGTGTACACGGTGAGCCGGTCCGCGTCCCAGTGAGCGGTGCTGGTGTGCGGCTCCATGGGGTGGTTGTGCAGCGGCGGCACGTGGTAGACGGTGTCGACGCGGACCTCGGCGGCGGCGAACGCGGCCTTCGGGTCGCCGTGCTCGACGCGGCCGGGGAAGCCGGCGTTGGCCTCCTCGGGCTCGTAGGCGTCCCGGTGACCGGTGTCCAGGCAGACGTCGTGGGGTTCGGCCGCGCAGGTGACGCGGACGGCCCGGGCGGCGGCGCGGGCCGCCTCCAGGGTCTCGGCGACGGCCAGGGCCACGCACCAGCCCCGGTGCGGGACGTGGGGGCCCTGCAGGACGGCGAGCGTGGCGTCCTCGGGCTCGGCGAGCCGGGGTGCGTCGTCGGGGGTGAGGACGGCGAGGACGCCGGGCAGGGCGAGGGCGGCCGAGGTGTCGACGGCGGTGACCCGGCCGCGCGCGACCGGAGCGGGCACGGGCCAGGCGTGGGCGCGGCCGGGCAGGGCGTATTCGGCGGCGTAGCGGGCGGCGCCGGTGACCTTCTGCCGCCCTTCCCGACGCTCGACGGAGGCGCCCAGAGCCCCACCACCGCCCGGCCGCCCTTCCCCCCGACGCTCACCGGAGACCCCGGTGCCGGCACGGCCGGCGGCCCGGCGGCCTTCCGGCCGGTGCTCACCTGAGACCCCGGCGTCAGTGCGGCCAACGCCCCCGGGTCCCTCCGGCCGGTACTCGCCTACGCCCTTGGCATCGGTGCGGCCAGGACCCCGGCTTCCGTCCGGCCCGTACTCACCGGAGACCCCGGTGCCGGTGCGGCCGGCGGCCGGGGGTTGCTCCGGTCGGGGCTCGGCGCGGGTACCGGTGTCGGTGGCTGGTCCCGTGTGCCGGGTGTTCCGGCGCGCTGCCGGTGTGTCCGGGGAGTTGCCGGTCATGCGGTCCTCCTGGCTCTCCTCGCTCCTCCTGTACCGGCTCAGGCCGGCGCGGGTGCCGGGGCGAGACGGTTCAGGACGTCCAGGGCGAGGTTGTGGGCGAGGGACACCTTGTAGGCGTTGTCCCGCAGCGGCTCGGCGTGCGCGAGTTCCAGATCCACGGCGCCTTCGAAGGCGGCGGGGGTGGCGGGGGCGCCGAGCAGGGCCAGCTCGGCGTGCCGGGCCCGCCAGGGCCGGTGGGCGAGCCCGCCGAAGGCGATGCCGACCTGGTCGACGACACCGCCGTCGACCCGCAGCACGACGGCCACCGAGGCGAGGGCGAAGGCGTACGACGTGCGGTCGCGGGCCTTGCGGTAGGCGGACGGGACACCGGCGGTCGCCGCCGGGAGCAGCACACCGGTGATCAGTTCGCCGGGGCGGATCCAGGTGTCCCGCTCGGGGTGCTCGCCCGGCAGCCGGTGGAACTCGGCCGCCGGAAGGCGCCGGGTGCCCTCGGTGCCGTACAGCTCCACCTGGGCGTCCAGGGCGGCGAGGGCGACGGCCATGTCGGACGGGTGGGTGGCGATGCAGTGCCGGGAGTGGCCGAGGACCGCGTGGTCGCGGTGGACGCCGTCCAGGGCGCCGCAGCCGCTGCCCGGCTCGCGTTTGTTGCAGGGCTTGTCCACGTCCTGGAAGTACGGGCAGCGGGTGCGCTGGAGCAGGTTGCCGCCGGTGGTGGCGGCGTTGCGCAGTTGCCCGGAGGCGCCCGAGAGGAGGGCCTGGGACAGCGCCGGGTAGCGGTCGCGGACGCGCGGGTCGGCGGCCAGGTCGCTGTTGCGGACGGTGGCGCCCGCGCGCAGGGAGCCGTCGGGCAGCTCCTCGACGGTGTCCAGCGGCAGCCGGCCGACGTCGATGAGGACGGCGGGGCGCTCCACGCCGAGTTTCATCAGGTCGACCAGGTTGGTGCCGCCGGCCAGATAGCGGGCGCCGGGGTGGGCGGCGTACGCCTCGACGGCCTCCTGGACGTCGCGCGGCCTGAGGTACCCGAAGCCGTTCACCGGATCACGTCCTCGACCGCCTCGACGATGCGCGGATAGGCGCCGCACCGGCACAGATTGCCGCTCATGCGTTCGCGGATCTCGGGCCGGTCCAGCGGGACGGGCCGGCCGGAGGGGGCCGCGGGGTCGGTGACATGGGAGGGGTGTCCGGCCGCGGCCTCCGCGATCATGCCCAGGGCGGAGCAGATCTGCCCCGGTGTGCAGTAGCCGCACTGGAAGGCGTCGCGGTCGAGGAAGGCCCGCTGCAGCGGGTGCGGCTCCTCGCCGTCGCCGCCGAGGCCCTCCACGGTGGTGATCTCGCTGCCGTCGAGGGCGACCGCGAGCAGCAGGCAGCTGGTGAGGCGGCGGCCGTCGACCAGCACGGTGCAGGCACCGCACTGGCCGTGGTCGCAGCCCTTCTTCGACCCGGTGAGGCCGAGGTCCTCCCGGAGCAGGTCCAGCAGGGTCCGGCGGTGGTCGATGTGCAGGGTGTGGGGCTTTCCGTTGACCCGGAGGGTGATCCCCGAGTCCGTCGCCCGTTCGTTTTTGCTGGTCATGACAGGGATGGCCTTTCGGACGTGCCCTGGTCCGCCCCGACCGCGTATCCACGCGGCGGCGCCTCACACGTCCCGGGGGCCGCCCCTTCGGTCCGGCACCGGCCGGCCCGGCACCCCGGGCCCGTTCAGACCGGCCGCACCTCGGCGAACTGCGTCCGGTACAGCTCCGCGTAGCGCCCCTCGGCGGCCAGAAGCGTCTCGTGCGTGCCGCGTTCCACGATCCGCCCGGCCTCCACGACCAGGATCTGGTCGGCGGCCCGGACCGTGGACAGCCGGTGGGCGATCACCACGGCCGTACGTCCCTCCAGGGCCTCGGTGAGCGCTTCCTGGACGGCCGCCTCGGAGGTGTTGTCCAGGTGGGCGGTGGCCTCGTCGAGGATGACCACGCGCTGCCGGGCCAACAGCAGCCGGGCGATGGTCATCCGCTGGCGTTCACCGCCGGAGAGCCGGTAGCCGCGCTCGCCGACCACCGTGTCCAGTCCGTCGGGCAGGGACCGGACGACGTCGGCGAGCCGGGCGCGGCCGAGCGCGTCCCACAGCTCGTCGTCGGCGGCGTCCGGCCGGGCCAGCAGCAGATTGGCGCGGACGGTGTCGTGGAAGAGGTGGCCGTCCTGGGTGACCATGCCGAGCGTGCCGCGCAGGGAGGCGGCCGTCAGGTCGCGGACGTCCGCCCCGCCGATACGGACGGCGCCCGCGTCCACGTCGTAGAGGCGCGGCAGCAACTGGGCGATGGTGGACTTGCCGGCGCCGGAGGAGCCGACGAGGGCGACGGTCTCGCCGGGCTCGGCACGGAAGGAGATGCCGTGCAGGACCTCGACGCCGCCTCGGGTGTCGAGTGCGGCGACCTCCTCCAGGGAGGCCAGGGAGACCTGGTCGGCGGACGGGTAGGCGAAGCGGACGTCGTCGAACTCGACCGCGACCGGGCCCTCGGGGACGTCGACGGCGTCCGGCTTCTCCTCGATGAGCGGCGTGAGGTCCAGCACCTCGAAGACCCGCTCGAAACTGACGAGCGCGCTCATCACCTCGACCCGGGCTCCGGCGAGCGCGGTGAGCGGGGCGTACAGACGGGTGAGCAGGAGGGCGAGGGAGACGACCGCCCCCGCCTGCAGGGTGCCGTGCAGCGCGAACCAGCCGCCGAGGCCGTAGACCAGGGCCAGGGCGAGGGCGGACACCAGGGTGAGGGAGGTGATGAAGACCGACTGCGCGGTGGCGGTGCGCACCCCGATGTCCCGGACACGGGCGGCGCGGGCCGTGAATTCGGCGGACTCCTCCTCGGGGCGGCCGAACAGCTTGACCAGGGTGGCGCCGGGGGCGGAGAAGCGCTCGGTCATCCGGGTGCCCATGGCCGCGTTCAGCGCCGCGGCCTCCCGCTGCATACGCGCCATCCGGGTGCCCATGCGGCGGGCGGGCAGCACGAACACCGGCAGCAGCGCCAGCGCGAGCAGGGTGATCTGCCAGGACAGGGTCAGCATCACCGCGAGGGTGAGCAGCAGGGTGACCAGATTGCTCACGACGCCCGACAGCGTGTTGGCGAACGCCCGCTGGGCGCCGATCACGTCGTTGTTGAGACGGCTGACCAGCGCTCCCGTACGTGTCCGTGTGAAGAACGCGACGGGCATGCGCTGCACATGATCGAACACAGCCGTTCTGAGGTCGAGGATGAGTCCCTCCCCGAGCATCGCCGACAGCCGGCGACCGACGATGCCGAGCCCCGCCTCGGCGAGGGCGACGAGCGCGATCAGCAGGGAGAGGCGGACCACCGTGCCGGAGTCGTGCCCCGCCACGATCGCGTCGACGACGCGGCCGGCGAGCACGGGGGTGGCCACGGCCAGCAGGGCCGTCACCACCCCGAGCAGCACGAAGCGGACGATGCCCGCGCGGTGCGGGCGGGCGAAGGCGGCGATGCGGCGCAGCGTGGCGCGGGCGAACGGACGGCGTTGCGACTGCGCGTTCATCACGCTGTGCAGCTGCGTCCAGGCGGTGGTCTCCATGCTCATGGAAGAGAACGTAGAACCTCAACCTTCGTTGAGGTCAATGTTCCTGCCTTTTCACCGCCCGTTGGGGTGGCGCGGAGAACCTCTGCGGATGTGACTGCCCTCCCGCTTCCCCCGGTGCCCCGGGGACGACTCCCCCGTCGCGTCCCCGTCCGCCAGGTCCTGTGCCTGGTGCCGCTCGCGCTCGTCGCGGTGGTCGCCGTACGGAACCGCTCCCTGCTCGCCGAGGGCTTCGGCCAGCTGCGCACCGCCTCCTGGCCGTGGCTGCTCGTGGCGGCCGGCGCCACCTGTCTGACCTGGGTGGCCGCCGCGGTCACCCGCCAGGGTGCGGTGCTGCAGCCGCTGCCGAAGGGACGGCTGCTGGCCACCCAGTTCGCGGCGGCCTCGGCCAACCATCTGCTGCCCACGGGGCTGGGCGCGGGCGCGGTGAACCTGCGCTTCATGACCGTGTGCGGGGTGCCGCTCGCCCGCTCCTCGGCCGCCCTCGCCCTGTACCTGCTGGCCGAGGCCGTGGGCCGGGTCGGCCTGCTGTCCGCGCTGCTGCTCGCCTTCCCCGACACGCTGCGGCTCGGCCCCCTGCTGCCGGACGGCTCGGCCCTGCCGCTGCTGCTGGGCGCGGTCGCCCTGCCGGTGGTGGCCGGGGCCGTGACGGCCCTCGTACGACCGTTGCGCACGCGCGTGCACGCCTTCGTGCGGGACGCCCTCGGCGAGGCGCGGTCGGTGCACACCCGGCCGGCCCGCGCCCTGGCCCTGTGGGGCGGCTCGCTGGCCTTTCCCGCCCTGCAGGCGGCCGGCCTCGCCGCGGTCGGCCAGGCGCTGCGGCTTCCGGTGCCGCCCGCCCACATGGCGCTCGCCTACCTCGCGGCGACCGTCGCGGTGGCGCTGGTGCCGACACCGGGCGGCCTGGGTTCCGTCGAGGCGGCGCTGATCGTGGCCCTGGTCGCGGTGGGCGGCCCGGCCGCGGTGGCCACGGCGGTGGTCCTGGCGTACCGCGTCATCACCGTGTGGGCACCGCTGCTGCCGGGGGCGTTGACGCTGGGGGCGTTGGTACGGCTGAAGGTGATCTGAGGCCCGCGTCGGTACCGGCGAGGGCCGGGCGGAAGGTCCGGCGGTACGCCTGGGGCGTCACCCCGAGGGCGGCGTGCAGGTGCTGCCGGAGGGAGACACCGGTGCCGAGTCCGGCGCGCTCGGCGACGACGTCGACGGGCCAGTCGGTGGTCTCCAGCAGGTGCCGGGCCAGGTCGACGCGCTGACGGACGAGCCACCGACCGGGGCTGGTGCCGACCTCCTCGCGGAAGCGGCGGGTGAAGGTCCGCACGCTGACGTTGGCGTGCCCGGCCATGTCGGCCAGGGTGACGGGTTCGGCGAGGCGTTCCATGACCCAGGCGCGGGTGCGGGCGGTGCCGGGGGCCTCGGGGTCGGGCACCGGGCGCCGGATGTACTGGGCCTGGCCGCCGTCACGCCAGGGCGGCACGACGCAGAGACGGGCGACGTCGTTGGCGATACCGCTGCCGTGGTCGCGGCGGACGATGTGCAGGCACAGGTCGATGCCGGCGGCGACCCCGGCGGAGGTCAGGATGTCGCCGTCGTCGACGAAGAGGACGTCGGGGTCGATCCGCGCGGTGGTGCACATGCGCTGGAGGCGCTCGGCCTCGCGCCAGTGCGTCGTCGCGGGGCGGCCGTCGAGCAGTCCGGCGGCGGCCAGCACATAGGCGCCGGTGCAGATCGCCACCATCCGGGTGCCGGGCCGGACGGCCGCCAGGGCCTCGCGCAGGCGGCCTGGGAGGCGGCCCTCCTCGCGGACGGGGCCGAGCGCGTGGGAGGGCGGCACGACGACGGTGTCCACGGTGGCCAGCAGAGATGCGTCGTGGGAGACGCTGAGCCGGTAGTCGGCCTCGGTGCGGACGGGGCCGCCGTCCACGCTGCAGGTGGTCACGGAGTAGAGCCGGTTGCCCTCGGCGTCGAACGCGGCGCCGAAGATCCGCCCGGGTATGCCGAGTTCGAAGGGCAGGACGCCATCCAGGGCGAGGACGCCGACACGATGCATGGCCCGATCCTTTCATTCCCTGGCCAACGGGCCACTACTGGGCGGCTGTCCGTCCGGGGAGTCTGAGGGCGTGCCCGGTGACAACCGGCACGAACCCTGGCAGTCCACCGTCGAAAGAGCACTTCATCATGGGGCGCACCACTCTTCCCACGACCATGCGCGCGGTCTCCCAGGACCGCGCCGGAGCACCGGACGTCCTCAAGGTCGTCGAGGTGCCCCGGCCGGTGCCCGGCCGGGGCGAGATCCTGGTGCGGGTGCGCGCGGCGGGCGTCAACCCGGCCGACTGGAAGACCCGCGAGCGCGGGGTGTTCGCGGACGGCTCCGGAATGCCGTTCACGCTCGGCTTCGACGTCGCCGGGGTGGTCGAGGCGGTAGGTGACGGGGTGACCCTGTTCGGGGCAGGTGACGAGGTGTTCGGGATGCCGCGATTCCCGCACCCGGCGGGCGCCTACGCCGAGTACGTCACCGCTCCGGCCCGGCACTTCGCGCCCCGTCCCCGGGGCCTCACGGCGGTCGAGGCCGGTGCCCTGCCGCTGGCCGCGCTGACCGCGTGGCAGGCGCTGGTGGACACCGCGGACGTCCGGCCCGGCCGGCGGGTCCTGGTGCACGCGGCAGCCGGCGGGGTCGGCCATCTGGCGGTGCAGATCGCCAAGGCCCGCGGCGCGTACGTGATCGGCACGGCCCGTGCCGCCAAGCATGAGCTGCTGCGCTCGCTGGGCGCCGACGAGGTGATCGACTACGGCACCCAGGACTTCGCCGAGACCGTCCGTGACGTCGACGTCGTCCTGGACTTCCTCGGCGGCCCGCACTGCGTACGGTCGCTACGCACCCTCCGGCCGGGCGGCACGCTGGTCGCGCTGCTGCCGCCCGACGGCACCTTCCCCGTCGAGGAGGCCGAAGCGGCCGGGGTCCGGGCGGTGTTCATGCTGGTCGAACCCGACCACGCGGGTCTGCGCGGCATCGCGTCCCTGGTGGAGCAGGGACGCCTGCGCGTGCTCGTGGACCAGGTCTTTCCGCTTGAAGAGGCCGCGCGGGCGCACGCTCTGGGCGAGACCGGTCGCACCACCGGAAAGATCGTCCTCTCGGTCGGTCCCTGACCGGCCGCGCTGCTGAGAGGCTGATCGCCGGTCACTCGTACCCCGGTGCCCGGCGGGGCCCCGGGGGCAGAAGAAGGAGGTCCCGTCATGCCGGTCCGTGTCGAGCGCGACGAGCACGTCACCACGGTCGTGCTCTCCCGCCCCGGGGTGCGCAACGCCGTGGACGGCCCCACGGCCACCGAACTCGCCGCCGCCTTCCGGGAGTTCGAGGCGGACGACAACGCCCGGGTGGCGGTGCTGTGGGGGGAGGGCGGCACGTTCTGCGCGGGCGCCGATCTCAAGGCGATCGGGACCGAGCGCGGCAACCGGGTGACCGAGGACGGCGACGGGCCGATGGGACCGACCCGGATGCGGCTGTCGAAGCCGGTGATCGCGGCGGTCGCCGGGCACGCGGTCGCGGGCGGCCTGGAGCTCGCCCTGTGGTGCGATCTGCGGGTCGCCGAGGAGGACGCCGTGTTCGGGGTGTTCTGCCGTCGCTGGGGCGTGCCGCTGATCGACGGCGGCACGGTACGACTGCCCCGGCTGATCGGTGCCGGCCGTGCCATGGACCTGATCCTGACCGGCCGCCCGGTCCCGGCGCGCGAGGCGCACGGGATCGGGCTCGCCGACCGTGTGGTGCCGACCGGCACCGCACGCGCCGCGGCGGAGGCGCTGGCGGCGGACATCGCCCGCTTCCCGCAGGCCTGTCTGCGCAGCGACCGTGCGTCGGCCCTCGACCAGGAGGGGCTGGACGAGGAGACGGCGCTGCGCACCGAACTCCGGCACGGCAGGGGCGTGTTGGCCCAGAGCGCGGACGGTGCCGCCCGGTTCGCGTCCGGGGCCGGACGGCACGGCTCCTTCACGGACCTGTGAACCACCGCTCGCTCGGCCTCCGTTGCCCCGCCCCCCGCTGCCGGTTCCCCCGGCCCCTTCCGCCCCCGGCTGCTCCCCTCCCGCTCCTGCGGCAGTCCCGCGGAGGCGCGCAGGGGGTGTGCGGCGTGGGCGGGCCCCGGCGCGGCCGCCGAAGCGGAGGGTGGTCCACTGCCGGCTCCCGGGTTCGAGTCCGGCGAGCACCCGCACCGGCCGCTGCCGCCGGTCGGTCGGGGAGACGCGCAGCCGGCCGGGGGCGTCCCCGGCGGGTCGCAGGCGTGCGCCGGGGACGACCGGTCGACGGAGCCGAGCCCCGACAGGGTGTTCGTGTCGTTCACGGTGCGCACGGCCGCACCCGGCGCTGACGACGGCTCCGCCTCAGCCGACGCCCACCCGCACCTGGCCGCCCTCCGGGTCGACGCGGTCGTGCCAGCGGGCGGTGAGGGTGAGGGTGCGGTGCGGCGGGGCGGTTCCGGGGCCGAGCCGCTCGCGGTGCAGGAGGCGGCCGTCCTGGCAGACGTACAGGACGGCACGGTGCAGCGGGGCGTCCGTGCGCAGCAGGTGCGGGCCGGCGGGCCGAGCCGTCGGGGCGACGCGGTTCGGGGCGATCCAGCGCAGTGGCGCCTCGACGACGAGCGGGACACCGTGGTCGGGCCAGGGGCCGCCCGCCAGGAAGTCCAGCACGGCTTCGGCCACCCGGCCGCCCTCGCGGGCGGCGGTGCCGGCCGGTTCGGCGGCGTGCAGGACGTTGCCCGCGGCGAAGACACCGGGGCGGGAGGTGTGCAGGCGGGCGTCGACGGCGGGTCCGCGGGTGCCGGGGTCCAGGGTGAGGGCGCCTCGCCGGGCGAGTTCGTGGTCGGGGACGAAGTCGCCCGTGAACACCACGGTGTCACAGGGCAGGACGGTGGTACGGCCGTCGCGGTGACGGACGCGGACACCGGACAGGCGCCCCCGGCCGAGGAGTTCGGTGACCGTGGTGTCCGTCAGCAGGGGGACCAGGTGGCGCAGCCGGGCCGACCGGACACGGGCGGGGCCGGTCCGGGCGCGGGGGTGTTCCGTGACCAGGGCGACGACCTCCGCGCCGGCCGCGCGCACGGTGTCGGCCGCCCGGTAGGAGACGTCGTCGGCGCCGACCACGACCGCCCGGGTGCCGATGCGCTGCCCGAACAGGTGGACGGCCTGGTGGAGTTCGCCGGTGGTGTAGACACCGGCGGGGCGGGTGCCGGGCACCAGCCGGGCGGCGCGCGGGCGTTCCCGGGCGCCGGTGGCCAGGACGACCGCCCGCGCCTCGACGGTCCGCAGGCCCTCGGCGCCCACGGTGCTGAGCACCGTGCCCGACCGCGCCGCCATGTCCCAGTCCAGCACCGTTATCCCGGTCCGGATCACGGCGCCCGCGCGCTCGGCCGCCTCGGTGAGCCGGCGTGCGTACCGGGGGCCGGTCAGCGGGTGCGCGAGGGTGCCGAAACCGCCGTGCGCGCAGTACCGGGGGACTCCCCCGACCTGCGCCTCCCGCTCCAGCACCTCGACCCGTCCGGCACCGGCGGCGGCCAGTCGCGCCGCGGCGGCGAGTCCGGCGGGGCCGGCGCCGGCCACGAGGACGTCGATGCCGCGCACGGCCGTCATGCCCGGCCCCCCTCGAACAGGTCCCGTACCGCCGCCCCGCAGTAGAACCCCTGGCAGCGGCCCGCGCGGGCGCGGGTGCGGCGGCGCAGGCCCTCCAGGGTGCGGGGCGGGATCGTGGCGGCGAGGGCGTCGCGGATCTCTCCCCGGGAGACGCGCTCGCAGTGGCAGACGAGGATGCCGTACTCGGGGTCGGCGGCGACGAGGTCGGGCTGTTGGCAGGGACGCGGAAAGGACTCGCCGAGGTGGGGCATGGTCACCGGATCGGGCTCGCGCACCGGGCCGAGGTCGAGCCCCGTCCCGGCCAGCAGACCGGTCACGTGGGCGGCGATGGCCATCGACGCGGTCAGGCCGGTGGAGCGGATGCCGCCCACGGTGACGTACCCCTGCTCGGGGTGCGAGGCGATCCTGTAGTCCTCCTGCCCGGTGGCCGCGCGCAGCCCGGCGTAGACCGCGGTGACCTCCTCGTCGAGCAGGGCGGGCAGGATACGGCGGCCCTTGTCCCGCAGCCCGGCCAGGCCCTCGGCGGTGGAGCCGGTGGCCCGCTTGTCGTCGAGGTCCTCGGCGGTGGGGCCGAGCAGCACGTTGCCGTGGACGGTGGGCGCCACCAGGACACCCTTGCCGAGCGCGGTCGGGACGGGCAGGAGGATGTGCCGGACGAGCGGGCGGGCGAGCTTGTCGTACACCAGGAGCTGGCCGCGGCGCGGGGTGACGGTGAAGTCCTCGTGGCCGAGCAGCCGGTCGACGGTGTCGGCGTGCAGCCCGGCCGCGTTGACGAGCCGGCGGGCGCGCAGGGTGCCGCGGGAGGTGGTGAGGTGGTGACCGTCCTCCCACGTCGCCTGCCGGACCGCGGTGTTCAGGTACAGGTCCACTCCGGCGCGGACCGCCTGGGTGGCGTACGCCAGGGGTGTCGTCCAGGGGCAGATGACGCTCTCCCCGGGCACGTGCAGGGCGCCGAGCGCCCCGGGGCCGAGGTGGGGCTCACGCGTGTAGAGCTCGTCGGGGCCCAGCACGGACGTCTCGCGGTAGCCGTTGCGCTCGGCCTTCTCGGCCAGCCGGGGCAGGGCGGCCAGCTGTTCCCCGTCCCAGGCGACCAGCAGGGCGCCGACGCGTTCGACGGGGATGCCGCTCTCGGCGGCGTAGGCGCCCAGCCGGTGGTAGCCCTCGCGGACCAGCCGGGCCTCCAGGGTGCCGGGCACCGCGTCGAAACCGGTGTGCAGGATCGCCGTGTTCGCCTTGGACGTGCCCTGCCCGACATCGTCCTGGGCCTCCACCAGGGCGACGCTCAAGCGGGGCCGGCGGGCCAGTTCACGGGCGAGGGCGCAGCCGACGACTCCGGCGCCGACGATCACGACGTCGTACGTCCGGTTCGGCAGCGGGCCTTCCCAGGTGACGGTCATGTGACGGTCATGCGCCGAGCAGGGCGGCCACGGCGGTGCGGAAGCGGGCGCGGTGCTCGGCGGCCCGGTCGGCGGAGAAGCGGGGTTCGTACACGGCGGCGGGCTTCCAGTCGGGCAGTGCCTGTTCGACGGCCAGCGTACGGTCCGCGCCGAGGCGGGCGAGGGTGGCCGCGCCGAGTGCGGTCGCGTCGGGCAGCGCGGACACCTCGACGGGGCGTTGCAGCAGGTCGGCCTGGGTCTGCATGAGCAGGGCCGAGCGGGTCAGGCCGCCGTCGACGCGGAGCGTGTCCAGGGGGGCGCCGAGGTCGGCGGCGGCCGCGTCGGCGAGTTCGGCGACCTGGGCGGCGATGCCCTCGCACAGGGCGCGCACCAGATGGCCGGGGCCGGTGTCGAGGCCGAGTCCGGTGAGCGAGCCGCGCAGGTCGCCGCGCCACCAGGGGGCGGCGAGTCCGGCGAGGGCCGGGACGAAGGTGACGCCGCCGCTGTCAGGGACGCTGCCGCCGACGGGGTCGAGGTCGGCGGCGGAGGAGATGACCCCGAGATCGCTGAGCCAGCGCACGGCGGAGGCCGCGGTGTAGACCTGGCCGTCCAGGCAGTAGGCGGTGGTTCCGGCCAGCCGCCAGGCCACGCAGCTGACCAGGCCGGAGCTGCCGCGCCGGGGGCGGTCGCCGGTGTGCGCGAGCAGGAACGCGCCGGTGCCGTAGGTGCACTTGGCGGCGCCGGGCGCGGTGACGCGCTGGGCGAGCAGCGCGGCCTGCTGGTCGACGGCCAGCCCGGTGAGCGGGATCTCGCGGCCGAACGCCGTGGTGGTGCCGATGTGCTGGGCGTTGCCGGTCACCCGCGGAAGCCGTTCGTCCGCCAGGCCGTACAGCTCCAGCGCCCTCGGCGACCACTGCGCGGCGTCCAGGTCGAGGAGCTGGGTGCGGCCGGCGGTCGCGGTGTCGGTCACGTACGCGCCGGTGAGGCGGTGGACCAGCCAGGCGTCGGAGGTGGTGACCACGCCCTGGCGGGTGAGGTGGCGGCGGATCCAGGCCATCTTGGGCGCGGCGAAGTACGGGTCGAGGGGCAGGCCGGTCAGCTGCCGCAACTCATCGTCGTGCGCCGCGAGTTCGGCACAGACGGTCTCGGCGCGCCGGTCCTGCCACACCAGGGCGTCGGTGAGCGGGCGGCCGTCGGCCGGGTCCCAGGCGAGGACGGTCTCGCCCTGGTTGGCGAGGCCCACGGCCACGACGTCCTCGCCGGCCTCGGCGAGCGCCTGTCGGCCGGCGTCGACCACGGAGCCGTACAGCCCGGCCGGGTCCACCTCGACCCGTCCGCCGGGCAGGTGCCGGGGGCGGACCTCGGCGAACCCGGAACCCAGGACGCCGCGTTCCGGGCAGACCACGAGGGCCTTGGTTCCCGACGTGCCCTGGTCGACGGCGAGCACCGGCTGCGTCATCACGCCTTCTCCCACTCGCCTCCGAAGATCACATTGCGTCAGCCTGCCGTTGCGCCACGTCCACGTCAAGCTCCTGCGGACCTTCAACCGGACATTCAACGCGCCCGAAAAATGGTTGAGTTGACAACAATGGCAAGGCGGAACCCGCACCTCTATAGTGACCGCCGACCAGCGCGCCACCCCACACCGCGCCCCCAGGAGGGCTGTTGCCACGCCACCCCGCCAGCTCGCCCGTGCGCCAGCGGCCCGGGACCGACGGCTGATGGCCAGAGAAGGCCTGCGCCCCTCCTACGACCCCGCCGGCCCCGACCACGCCCTGCGCGCCGCGCTCCAGGACCTGCGCACCGGCCGCTGGATGGCCATGCGCGCGCTGCTCGCGGACACCGTGCACGGGTGGCAGTGGACCCAGCGCACCCAGGTCCTCGCGGCGGCCGCCGCCGGCACCGACGTGGTGCGCGCCTGGCTCGCGGAGGAGCCGGACAGCGTGCACGCCGCGGTGATGCACGCGCGGGTCGGCGTGGAGCGGGCGCTGCGGGCCCAGCGGGAGAGGCACCGCCGTACCCACGAACTGTGGATCGAGGCCTGGGACGCCGCCCAGTCCGCCACCCGGACCGCCCCGCAGGACCCGGTGCCCTGGGTGTGCCTGCTGGCGCTGGCCCAGCTGGACCCGGAGCAGCAGTGGGCGGAGCACCGGGTGGCCGCGCCCGAGCCGGTGCTGCCGCCGGGACCCTGGGGGCTGCTGGCCGAAGCGTGCAAACGGGACCCGTACAACCGCGAGGCCCACCACCGGATGCTGCAGTTCCTGTACGCGCGGGGCGGCTCGGGGCGGCTCGCGGAGGCCGCCGGCTACGCGCAGTGGGCCGCCGGGCAGGCCCCGCCCGGTTCCGCGCTGCACGTGCTGCCGCTGTACGTCCGTGTCGAGCGCTACCGGCGCGACAGCGGTCACGACGCGGCGCTCGACCTGCACTGGGTGGCGGAGGACGCGGCCCGGGAGGCGGGGCGCGCCCTGCGGTCCTGGTTCGAGCACACGGACCGTGCCGAGCGCTCCCTGCTGGACCTCAACCACCTGGCCCACGCCCTGTGGGGCTCGCTGCGGTTCCCCGACGCGGACCGGGTGTTCGACGCCATCGGCCCGTACTTCACACCACCGCCGTGGATGTACCGCACGCCCGACCGCGCCCGTGCCGTGGAGGTGTTCACCCAGGCCCGGGAGCGCTGCCGGGCGGCGACGGACGGATCCCGCCCTTGACGGCCCCGCCGCTCCCCCGACAGCCCCCTGGAAGTCCCTGAATTCCCCGAAGCATCTCTGAACGCGCCCTGTCCCCCAGCCCGTTGAACCCGGAGGTCCCCGCATGTCCGCCACCCCCGAGCCCGCCCCCTCCCCGGGCCTGCCGCAGCAGGACGAGGAGCAGCGGCTGCGTGAACTCGGCTACCGGCCGGTGCTGGCCCGCCGCATGGGCGGCTTCGGCAACTTCGCGATCAGCTTCTCGGTGATCTCGATCCTGTCCGGCTGCATGACCCTGTACGGCTTCGGCCTGAACACCGGCGGCCCCGCCGTGATGCTGTGGGGCTGGGCGGGCGTCGGCCTGTTCGTGCTGTGCGTCGGCCTCGCGCTCGCCGAGGTCACCAGCGCCTATCCGACCTCCGGCGCCCTGTACTACATGGCCGACCGGCTCGGCGGCCGGCGCTGGGGCTGGTACACCGGCTGGCTGAATCTGCTCGGCCTGCTCGGCGCGATCGCCGGCATCGACTACGGTGCCGCCCTGTTCACCGGCGCGTTCGCGAACCTCCGGTGGGGCTTCACGCCCACGCCCGGCAGGACCATGCTGATCTTCTGCGCCATCCTGCTGCTGCACGCGGTGCTGAACCTGTTCGGTGTCCGCCTGGTCAGCCTGCTCAACTCGGTCAGCGTCTGGTGGCACCTGGCGGGTGTCGCGCTGATCGTCGGCGCGCTCGCGATCGTCCCCGACCACCACCGGTCGGCGTCCTTCGTGTTCACGAAGTTCGTCAACGAGACCGGCTGGCACAACCCACTGTACGTGGCGGCGATCGGCCTGCTGCTCGCCCAGTACACCTTCTCCGGCTACGACGCCTCCGCCCACCTGTCGGAGGAGACCTCGCAGGCCTCGGTGTCCGCGGCGCGCGGCATCGTACGGTCCATCTGGGCGTCCTGGATCGCCGGTTTCGTCCTGCTGGCCGGTCTGACCTTCGCCATCCAGGACTACGACGCCACGCGCACCACCGCGACGGGTGTGCCGCCCGCGCAGATCCTGCTCGACGGCCTGGGCACGGACGGCGCGAGCGCGTTGCTGCTGGTGGTGATCGTCGCCCAGCTGTTCTGCGGCAACGCCGAGGTCGCCGCGGCCAGCCGGATGGTGTTCGCGTTCAGCCGGGACGGTGCGCTGCCGGGCTCGCACCTGTGGCGCAAGGTGAGCGCCCGCACCCAGACGCCGGTCGCCGCCGTGTGGCTGTCGGTGATCGTCGCCGGTGTCCTCGCCCTGCCCTCGCTGTACTCGGCGACGGCGTACAACGCCGTGACCGCCATCAACGTCATCGGCATCACCCCCGCCTACGCCATCCCCGTGCTGCTGCGGCTGCGCGCGGGCGACCGGTTCCGGCCGGGGCCGTGGCAACTGGGCCGCTGGAGCAGGCCGATCGGCTGGACCGCGGTGATCTGGGTGGCCTGTGTGACCGTGCTGTTCTGCCTGCCGCAGGCCTCGCCGGTCACCGTGGACACGATGAACTACGCCTCGGTGGCGCTCGCCGTCGTCCTCGTCCTCGCGACCATCTGGTGGTACGTCGCCCGCCGGTCCTACGGCACCCCGACCGCGGCCGCGTACGGCAGCGACCGCGACCAGGCCGAACTCGCGGAGGGCATCGTCTGAGCCACCTGCCCGAAGAACGCCGGTCCCGGTACGAACCGGTGTCCCGGATACGGCAGGATGAACGATCGCGCCGGTCACCGGAGTTCCGGGCCGGCGCGATCGCACTTCCCGCACATCGAGCAGGTGACAACGTGACGAGACTTCCCCACTCCGCAGCACGCCCCGGAGGTGACCGGTGAACCGCGCGCTGACCCTCGACGACCTCGTCCTCGCCGGGATCTCCCTCGCGGCGGGCCTGCTGCTCGCCTTCCTGTCGCGCACGCTGCTGCGCTGGCTGGCCAAGCACGCCAAGCGGACCCGCTGGAGCGGCGACGACGTCATCGTGGACGCGCTGCGCTCGGTCGTGCCCTGGGCGGCGATCGCGGGCGGGCTGGCGGCGGCAGCGGCCGTACTGCCCCTGACCTGGACCGTGCAGCACCACACGAACCAGGTCCTCGAGGTGTGGCTGATCCTCGTGGTCACGCTGTCCGCGGCCCGGGTGATCTCCGGCCTGGTCAGCTCGGTCACCCAGTCCCGCTCGGGCGTGGCGGGCTCGGCGACCATCTTCGTCAACATCACCCGGGTGCTGGTCCTGGCGATCGGCTTCCTGGTCGTCCTGCAGACCCTCGGCATCTCCATAGCGCCCCTGCTGACCGCCCTGGGCGTCGGCGGTCTGGCCGTGGCCCTCGCCCTGCAGGACACCCTCGCCAACCTCTTCGCGGGCATCCACATCCTGGCCTCCAAGACCGTCCAGCCCGGCGACTACATCCGGCTGGGCAGCGGCGAGGAGGGGTACGTCGTGGACATCAACTGGCGCCAGACGACGGTCCGCCAGCTGTCCAACAACCTGGTGGTCATCCCCAACGGCCAGCTCGCCAAGGCCAACATGACCAACTACACGCACCCCGAGCAGAAGTTGACGGTGCTGGTGCAGGTCGGGGTGGGCTACGACTGCGACCTGGAGCACGTGGAGCGGGTGACGGCCGAGGTCGTCACGGAGGTCATGCGGGAGGTCGAGGGCGCCGTCCCGGACCACGAGGCCGCCGTCCGCTTCCACACCTTCGGCGACTCCCGCATCGGCTTCACGGTGATCCTCGGCGTCGGCGAGTTCAGCGACCAGTACCGGATCAAGCACGAGTTCATCAAGCGCCTCCACCGCCGCTACCGCGCCGAGGGCATCAGCATCCCGGCCCCCACCCGCACCGTGACGCTGCAGCACGGCGCGGTGGTGATCCCGCAGCAGCGCAGCGGGGAGGACCTCACCGCGGGCTCCGCCCGGGACGACCAGCACGGCCGCTGAGCGACCGAGCGCCCGGTGGCCGGCCGGGCGCGAGGACGTGCCC